>CALCSP010000421.1 GCA_937893785.1 uncultured Verrucomicrobiales bacterium | reverse complement strand
TTTGTATTTCTTTAAATCCTTCCAAGGACCAGCCAGCACGTAGTCGCGACACTGAAGTTGCGGGCGGCGGATAAAGACACCGCTATCGGCATTGGGCGTGGCGCGGAACTCGAGTTTCAAAATAAAGTCCTTAGGGAATTCACGCGTGGTCCAGAGTTGTTGAATACGCCGCCCCTCAGGGGGGGTAGTAACCACTAACCGGTCATTAATGGCAACGTAGCGACCATCATCACTGGCCTGCTTGCCATTAAAGATAGCAAGTTTCTCCTGAGTCTTCTGATTGCGAAAACCCCAACCAGTGAGATCCTTTCCATTAAAAAGGCTCACAAATCCCGGCTCCATTTCAAATTTATCAGCCTGAGTCTCCGTAAAGCCATGCGTTGCAAGCAACGGTTGTAATGCTGCCGCCCATTTATCGTAACCAACCTGGTTGGGATGCAGAAGGTCAGGAAACTCAGCCTTCTTGGCATCGCCCTTGGCATCGGCAAAGAGCAACCATGTATCAAGAACGGTAATCTGCGTATCCCCCTTCACCGCTGAGAAATAGAGTTGGTTAACCTTCTTGATTTTGTCAGCGGGACGTTTCTTGGTTGCTGAGCTCGGAAAGGTGTTACACAGGATAATCGGCATCGCTGAGTTGTGCTTCTTTAATGCGCTAATAATCAGCTTGAGATTATTGGCTATGACCTCAGGTTCTGCATTTTCTTCAAGATCATTGGTCCCGATAAGGAGGACCACTCCGCTCGGATTAAGAACAAGGACGTCCTCCTGGAGTCGAATCAATACCCCACGGGTTGTATCTCCACTGATACCGCGGTTGGCTAACTTGACCCCCTTGAAATGACCGCGAAACTGATCGCCCCATCCCTGAGTAATGGAATCCCCAAGAAACACCAGGGCTCCCTGATCCTGTTTAACCTGCTTGGACCAGCCGCTGCGCTTCTTTTCCCAAAGGTTTTGAAACCATTGATAGCGGCGAATCGGCCCCTCCCCCGGCAGGCCTTCATCGGTAGTCGGTATGGACCACTTGCCGGCTGAGGCAAGATCGATAGAGAACACACAAGTCAGGAGTAGAAAAATACGTTTGGAATACATTGTAAAAAGGAATGCTTTTGAAAGCTTCAAGGTTAAGCATTTTTGATCGGCCAGCACCTATTTCTGCTGATACACCCTCACCCAGTCAATCTTCATTTCTTGGGGGAACAGGGTGAAATCATAGAGTTCATTCTTTCCTTTCTTGTCAGGGCCGGGGTTATCAGGCCCCCAGACACCAAAGTAATTGCCACCTACTGCGAGATTAAGAATGAGAAAAAAAGGATAGTCCCGATACATTTTTTTTCCTCCAAATCTGGAAGCATCAGCAAGATCCAAGCCGGGACCCCACTCTTTGCCATCGAGCATAAAGATCATCCGGTCTCGCGTCCACTTGCAGCCGTAGACGTGATATTCGGATACATAGGATTTCTCACCAGGTCTTGGCTTCAGGGAACCATCAAGTTTCTGGTCTGCAATCCATTGCTTTGGGTTAATTGCTCCGTCAAAGCGGCGGTAATGGGAATACCAACCAATATTGCCCACCGTCCAATTCCTAGAGCTTTTATGATAAACCGCACCGGCATGATATAACCTGGTAGCACGACCGGACATTTCCATGATGTCGATCTCGCCACTGTAGGGCCATGTGCTTCGTGCCCATTCTCGCTTGTGATCAGCAGCAGCCTTATCCCAATACCCTGAATAGGGAGCTGTCTTGGCCTCCGGCAGCAACCAAAAAGCCGGCCAAACCGGGATTGCTGTAAGCTTTCCACCTATACCTACAGGGTTTTTAATGCGTGCCTCAAAAATTCCATAGGTAAAGGAGTGAAGGCTCTTCGTCGTCAGCTTTGCTGACTTGAAATCCTGATGCCTTATATTGTGCTTAAACTTGCCATAGGGTTTCTCACGCAGGGGGTATTCGGCATCAGGAGCGTAGCGAGCGACGATAGTGAGCTTCCCATCCTTCACAAAAAATGTGTCTCCTTCTGCATCCAGATAAGCCTGAGCCTCACCATTACCATGCCCATATTGACCAATAGTCGGATCATCCTCCGCCATCCATTTTTTCCGATCCAGTTGGGTGCCGTGAAACTCTTCCTGCCAAACCAGCCGAAATGACTCATCCGAAGAATGCGCCTGACCCAGAGCCGGCAAAGACTTGTCCTCAGCTTGGACAAAGGATGCCAAAACCATGACCCCAAAAAACAAACAGGAATAATGCATGATATATACTAATCATACTTCTCTGAAAAACCACCCATTGTATCCTCGACTCACCTCTTGATAAATCGTATCACTAATAACGTGTACGGACTCGGAACATTTAAGCAGATACACATTGCCCTCGCTTTCTTGGGTATGCTGTTTTTTCCCGGTATCAATTTTTGCTGTAAAACCGGCATTTGAAATCATTTTGCAAAAATATTGTATTACCTGCCACGGACCGAAAAAGTCCAAAGGGGATTTGCGGATTGATCAATTATCGCGCGACTTCAAGTCCGGCGTCGACGGCCATATCTGGGCTGAGGTCGTGGAGAAAATCAATGCCGGAGAAATGCCACCGGAGGATGAACCGCAGCCGACCGCTGATGAAATCGGCAAGGTCATTGCCCAGTTAGACGAACGTATCCGACAAGG
>CALCSP010000420.1 GCA_937893785.1 uncultured Verrucomicrobiales bacterium | reverse complement strand
TTATAGGTTACAAATTACCTACAAAGGATTTATAAGCCTTGGGTCGAGAGTTCAATTCTCTCTCCTGCTACCATTACTGACAACGAGTTATAAATAAAACTAATTTCGGCTAATTGCTTGTTGTTCTTAAATTAGAAAACGCTTACATCATTCCTTTAGCTTTTAGCTTCTCTAATAAATATGTCCACTCCTGCTCTTACCGTTTTATATGAACATCCGACCTGGCAGCAACCACTATTCGACGCCCTTGATAAACGCGGCGTTGATTACCTTGCCTATGATGTTAAGTCGGCAGCTTTTGACCTTAGAGAGGACGTTCAGGCTTCGATAATTTTTAACCAACTTAGTCCCAGCGCCTATGTTCGCGGCAATGGGCATACTGTTCCGTTTGCGTTGGCTCTACTCGATCACTTTGAGTCTAAAGGCGCAAGGGTGCTCAACGGGGCCTCCGCATTTCGACTGGAGCTCGACAAAATAGCCCAGATCCGCTTGATGCGAGATCTCGGAATGGATTATCCTTGGACGATTGCTTTCAACAACGTGGAAGCGTTACAGGATCACGAAGCGACACTCAGCTTTCCTGCAATTCTTAAACCCAATCAGGGAGGCAGCGGGGCAAGAATGGCAGAAGTAAATAGCCTGAATGAACTAAAATGTCTTCTTGAGGAAGATTCCTCATTGTGGCAGCCAGATCCGGTTTTACTGCTTCAAGAGAAGCTAGACCATGACCCTAGTAAACAAGGTATAGTCCGTCTGGAGTTTCTTGATGGAGAACTCCTTTATGCCATGCGAGTGGTAGGCGTATCCGGCTTTAACCTTTGTCCATCAATAGACTGTAATCCGGAGGGTGATGAGGAAGGGGCCTGCGCAGTGCCTAGCGCCACGCCTACAAGCGATCCTCAATTTCTACCCTATCCTGAAGTTCCGGCCGAAGTGGTTGAAGAGGCTAGCCGCCTCTTCAAGGCAACAGGATTTGATGTTGGCGCTCTGGAATACTTGATCACAAGCGATGGACGGCGGGTATTCTACGATATCAATGCTAACTCTAACTTGCGACGTTCTGTTGGATTGGCCATGGGCTTCGATCCTTTTGATAAGGTCGCTGAATATCTCGAACGGCAAATATCCTCATAAAGAGTTACGACCATGTTAGGTTATTTGAAGAAGAAC
Source organism: uncultured Verrucomicrobiales bacterium (assembly GCA_937893785.1). Taxonomy (GTDB): domain Bacteria; phylum Verrucomicrobiota; class Verrucomicrobiia; order Verrucomicrobiales; family DEV007; genus CACIUL01. The sequence goes on along the minus strand of CALCSP010000420.1, from coordinate 1,229 downwards.
AAAAATCGCAGATAGAAGGCTTTATCGTATTTAAATAGGATTGTGAATACTGCTTAACATTGTAATTTCAATTTCATTTATTTATCACTAGATAAAACCATGAACCCTGCGCGCCTTTTATCCTTATTAGTTTTACTGCCCCTTCTTCTTGGGGGCTGCGGACAGGCTGAGGAAACCTCTGAGGTTGAGTTGAGCTTAGCGTCAACGTATAAAAGGCCCACTTTTGAACCTATGACCCTTGAGCAATACAAGGAAGCTTACCCTGAATTGCTAGGGCTTTCTTGCGGCATTGAGAAATTTTTTGATACTTATATCAATGTTTTCGGTGTCACGGTTGCCGCAATGCCAAACACTCCCGTCCCCGAGATTATCCATGCGGCTAAGATCTTCGCTCAACTCATTGATAACGACGAAGACTTCATCCCAGACGATCAGAAAATATTCGATTTTCATCAGAAGGACTCCCAGGGACGTGATTTCCTAATCGTTCTAGTCGATACAAAGGCGTTGGACAATGCATGGATTGCTTTCAAGCCCGGCCAGCGATTCTGGGTTCCAGCACAAGCATTACGTCCTGGGCACTCCGGCGTCGGTCATTCGCGGGATGGTGAGATGGATATTGCTGTCGAGGAATTGTTTCATAAGTACAGTAAATCCTTGCAGAAAGTCTACCCTAAGGATTTCGGCCTGCCAGATGAAGAAGCTGGTGCCACATGGTCTTCAACTTTATCCAATGCAATGGATCTAGCGCGGGGTATCGACCGGACAGTGAAGCCAGTAAATGGTCAATGGATCTATCCCGAAAACGCCTGGTATACGTACAACGCGACTTCATGTGGTTGGGGGTGTCAGATTGATGAGTACTTGTGGCATATCTGGGCAACGAATATTGGTTATAATGAGATGCTCACAAGGCAACCTGATGGCCCCAAAGAGGAAGCTAGACCACGTGGTTGGTGCGAGAACCTTAGTCGAGAATGGAAGCCATGTACCAGGGACGATCTAAAAGAGATGGACCTTCCTGCTTATCAATTAATCAACAAAAAAGACTATAGAATACCGACCAAAATACCCTTTGGAGAGTATGGTAATAACCGAGTTGAATATCACGGTTACGAAATTGATGTTCGATTCAACAATGATCACTATTTCACCATCAATCGAAACTCAAATATAAGCCTAACTTTAAAGCGTGGAAATACCTATTACTTTGATCAATCATTGAAGGC
>CALCSP010000419.1 GCA_937893785.1 uncultured Verrucomicrobiales bacterium | reverse complement strand
GCTCAGGAATCGGATGCGTTTCGCGCCCTTGATTCGCCTTGGTTTAAAGCGGATTGATCGCCTAGAATTTGCCAAGCAGGCACATGTCTACCGGACGCGTTGGGATAAGAATGAAGCCACTTTTTTCGGTATCAATGAGGACTGGATTGTCGTGACAACCAACAAGGAGTTGTTAAAAAAAACGATTGATCTTCAGTTTCTCAATGAAGAGCCTGAACCCTTACCGAAAACCCTTGCCGGGGAAGCCGCGTTTAAGGGTATGGATGCAAGGATGGGGGCGGATCATCTAGCTCGCGCATTTCTTGATACGAATCGCCTCATTGAGGTGACTGGTGATAACTTAGGAATTCCCGAGGAGATCAGTGACCCAGTGCTAGGGCTCTTTTTGGGAGGAGTGGTAGAACTGATTGGGCATGGAGATTTTGCAGGGTTTACTCTTGATTACAGTGATAAGAAACTGCGTTTCAGGGCGGGAATAGATGTGGGTCCTGAAGACATCAGTGAGGAATACGGACTGTTTTTTTCTGGAGGTGACGGAGTTGGGGTAGGTTTACCCCCTAAGGTGCCAGGCTATATCGGCGGGGTTTCGCTCTGCCGATCGTTTGGAGATTGGTATCAAAAAAGGGAAGATGCAGTACGAGTTGCTTTGATTCCTGGGGTTGAAAGCTTTGATGGTGATGTGGGGGATTTATTAATGGGGAAGGCTGGTGGTGATGACGGGTTACTTGGCAATAACGTGATGTTCCTATCAGCGCATGCAGATGATGCTGGCATTGATGGCAACGGGATTAAGCTTCCGGGTTTTGCTTTTGTGGTTGACTTGGCAAATCCAAATGATGCTGATGAGTCTTTAGTTCGGCTGTTCCGGGCTGCACTGGTGGACCTTGAGAAGAACAATGACCTTCCGGGTAATGCATGGAATAATGGTACCGAGAAGCATCAGGGTATAACAATTACCTACGCAAGTCGTGAGGTGGCGGAGGGCGAAGTGCAGATGATTCCGGCATCAGCGAGATACAAGAATTGGTTTATTGTCAGTTCGTCCCGTCAACTATGCAGGGGTATTATCGACCAGTTAAGTTCCCGTGGGGTTACCGTTCTAAAAGGCGAGGACCTTGCTCTTGATTTGCGGTTTGATGAGTTGTCTAGATTTTTTGCAGTCAATCAAAGGCAATATGAAGCAGAGCTTGTGCGATCCGGACGTCCCGTAGAGCAAGCCAAGGTGGATTACCAGAACATCGAGAAATTTCTCAAAGGCATGAAATACCTACGCTGCAGTTCCAGTGCGAGCAGTGGAACATTTGAGTTTTCACTTGAGGGAGAGTTCAAATAATGCGTAGCCCACAACGGTGCGGTCCTGAACGTGGTTTGCATTTTATTTTTTCTTTTTGCGCAGTGAACTGTTGCGAGGAGTAATTTCTTTAACAAGCCCGGCATTTGCTGATCTCTTGCGGAGAAGATCCTGCTGCTTTTGCTGCTGGGCGATGGCATTGCGTCTTGCCTCCTCGATGGCTCTTGTTCG
>CALCSP010000418.1 GCA_937893785.1 uncultured Verrucomicrobiales bacterium | reverse complement strand
TTCAATGGCCGGCCAATGATGGGTCTGGTGTGCCTCCGCAAATCGAAGGAAGTGCGAGGACCAAAGCGGGTTGAGATTTGGGCGGATCGCGAGACTGGAGGCATACATCGCATGCTCATGGACAACCTGCCTCGAGGGAAAGGTGGCCCAAGGAGTGTCATGATACAACTGACTGAAGAATCTGAATTGCCAGAGAATTTCTTCTCGCATACGGCTCATCATGAATCTGGTCGAAAAATCAAACCTGACAAAAACCAATGAAAAAAATCATTTATTCGGTGTGTTTAGTTTCACTGTTTCTCATTGCGGAAAATGATGCAGTTGCCGCCAATGATAAGGTGACCCAGCCTAACATCATCTTTGTTCTTTCTGATGATCAGGCGTGGAACGGGTTATCGGCGCGGATGCATCCTGATTTGCCATGGTCAGCCAGTGACTTTGTGCGCACGCCGAATATTGCCCGGCTTGCAAAACAGGGAATGCGGTTTTCGGCCGCTTATTCACCGGCCTCAGTATGTTCGCCCACGCGGGTCAGCCTGCAAACCGGCAAGAGTCCGGCGCAACTGCAATGGACCAAGGCCGCACCCACGATGACGGCCGCTAGTGGCTACAAACTCATCCCGCCGACAATCCGCAAACAAATTGGCCGGGAGGAAATTACAATTGCCGAAATGCTCAAGACTGCCGGGTACGCCACCGCGCATTACGGCAAATGGCACATTGCCGGCGGCGGTCCAGGACAACACGGGTATGATGCGCACGATGGGGATACCGGCAACGGGGATGCTGCCCCGCACAAGGATCCCAACCCGGTGGACATCTTCGGCATGAGCCGGCGTGCCATTGCGTTCATGAAAAAGAATCATGCGGCAAAGAAGCCCTTCTTCATCCAGCTTTCCTATCACGCTCTGCACTATCCGCAAAATGCACTGGAGGCCACCAAGAGGGAGTATCAGGCGCGTGGCGGTCGGCGTAATGAAAAGGAAATTACGCGTGGGGCGTTGGCGGAGAATCTTGATACCGGTGTGGGCATGCTCATGAAGGCTCTTGATGAACTGAAGGCGGCCGATAACACATACTTCATTTACATGTCCGACAACGGCGCAGGCGGCGGCAAGGGGAACGGTTCATTGCGGGGAGGAAAAGGCGGCGTATGGGAAGGCGGCATCCGCGTGCCGCTCATCATTCGCGGACCGAATATTAAGCCCAACACCTTTTGCCATTCGCGAGTGGTGGGTTATGATTTGTATCCGACTTTTTGCCAGTGGGCCGGCGTAAAAAGGCCGCTGCCCAAAGGAGTGGAAGGAGGCAGCATAGTTCCGCTACTGGCCAAAGGTGAGGGAGTAGTGAAACGACCACGGGAGGAACTGGTTTTCCACTTTCCTCATTACCAAAGCAAAGATGGACCACATACAGCAATCTTGTCTGGTGATTTAAAGTTGGTTCGATTTTATGAAACCGATCGGCTGAACCTTTTCAATCTTCGGCAAGACATTAGCGAGAGCAACGACCTTGCCGTTAAAATGCCTGACAAAACGAAGGAGTTAAATACGAAGCTAAGCGAATATCTCAAACAAGTGAATGCTCGGTTGCCGGTTGTTAATCCACAATACGATCCCAATAAGCCGCCTTCTCCTACTCGCAAAGGTGGCAAGGGAGGCAAAGGCGGAAAAGGAGGGGGCAAGAAACCCAACGAAAGACCGGCAACACTCAGCAATCCTGCTTTACCTGTTGGCAAGACGCTTCAATGGTCAGCCAATGGTGGGCCACAGGATATTGTGGCTATTTACCGGGGTAAAGCATTGCAGGTAATTCAAACAGTCTTTGGAAAACCCGACGCTACCGAGGGCAATTTTCACATATATCGAGGGCTCCAGATTCGTGATGCCAAATCTGGGGAAAATTACAAGATCGTAAAGTTCCTGATCACTGATGGGGTTGTGAAAGCGGTCCAAGTAGAAAGTGACGGCAAAGGAGGAGGCAAAGAAAAGAACGCAGGCCAGGGGAATCGACCTCAGGGAAACAATCCAAGAGGGGTCCGAATGCCCACGCCACTTTTTCGCACGGATGTTCCCGCACATTTGTACAACATCATTCTGGGCCGGCCCACCGACAGCGCAATTACGCTGAGTGTGCTGGCGCATCAAGCCATGGACGGGTTTTTTACCTACGGGATAAAGCCTGATACTCTCACGAACAAGACTCCAGAATTGCAATGGAAGGCAGGGGAAGCCATCGAATTGGATATAAAGAATCTTAAACCCAACACACGCTATTATTATAAGTTTAACTACCAGCTGGCCGGTACTAATCCTACGACTAGTGCATCGGCTACTTTCCACACTCAACGCGCCACAGGCAGCACGTTTGTTTTCACTGTGCAGGCCGATTCACATCTGGATTTTGGTACCAATCCAGCAGTTTACGAGCGCACCCTGAAAAACGCCCTTACTGACCGGACAGATTTCCACGTCGCACTGGGCGACACCTTCATGACAGGCAAGTATGTGGATCATCGAAAGGCGTATCCGCATTATCTTGCACAGCGCTACTATTTCGGGCGGCTCTGCCACTCGGCTCCACTGTTCTTTGTACTGGGTAACCATGACGGCGAATCGCTTCGCTACTGGGATGGCACTGCCAACAACCCTGCTGCATGGTCAGCCAATCTTCGCAAGGAACTGTTGCCCAACCCTGCGCCCAATGGTTTCTACACCGGCAACAGTCAACCACAGCAACACATCGGCCTCTTGGAGGATTATTATGCTTGGGAATGGGGTGACGGCCTGTTTGTCACTCTGGATCCCTTCTGGTTTACCCAAAGAACTCGAGGCAAGGTTGACAACTGGGTTTGGACGCTGGGTAAAACCCAATACGATTGGCTGGCAAGTACGCTGGAAAATTCAAAAAACAAATATAAGTTCATTTTCATCCATCACCTTTTAGGTGGTGTTGATCGTAGTCAGCGTGGCGGCAAAGCCGCGGCGGCTTTTTTTGAATGGGGTGGTAGGAATTTGGATGGACAGAGTGAATTTGCCGTTAAGCGGCCCGGATGGGCAAAGCCGATTCACGATCTATTGGTGCAACACAACGTGAGCATCGTTTTCCATGGGCATGATCACCTTTACGCGAAAGAAGAATTGGATGGCATCACCTATCAGTGTGTCCCTCAGCCTAGCCATAGCCGGGGAGGAATCCGTGACGCCGCCGAATATGGCTACAAGGATGGCGTCATCCTGGGCAGTTCCGGCCATATCCGCGTCACCGTCTCGCCCGTTGCCGCAAAGGTGGATTACGTGAAAAGCATCCTGCCCAGTGCTGAAAGCAATGGGCGAAAAAATGGCATGACCGCTCACTCTTACAACATCAACTCAAAACAATAATAATACAGGATTCCTGCTAATGAAAAAAAGGCGCTTTTTAATTCTGGGGGCAATTGTCGGCCCATTGGTTGCCGGATTGTATTATCTGTCTCCTTCCAATGACTTGGTGCCTTCCCTGAGTGCCCAGGAAAGGCCCAGCCAAAAACAAGACGGTAGGAATCAAGGCCGTGGTGGAGGTCGCGGAGGTGGTGGTGGCAATCCCATTATCCGCACCTTGGACGCCAATGGCGATGGCATCATTTCCAAGCAAGAAATTGATAATAGCACGGCCTTGCTCAAAAAGCTGGATCGCAATGGTGATGGCAAGATAAGCCGTGATGAAATGCGTCCGCCTCGAGATGCTGGTGGCAACAATCCTCCTCCGGCACCAAGGCCTTCCATACCTTCCTCCCCTCCCAAGAATAGCTTAGGCCCCAAACCCGCCCAAGCCGCCGCCTTCGACTCCTTTGCCCCCAAGGTAAAGACCACCTGGGACAAGCAATATCTCTATGTGGAATCCGACAGCATCCCTGACCATCAGATGATGGTGGGCATCACTGCGTGGCAACAGCAGGTTCCGATAACTCAACCCTACACTGGCAACAACGCCTGGCGTATCCCTCTCCAGCCGGTACCGGCAAAAGCGCCAATGTCGGCCAAGAACAATTTCTTCCGGGGTGCCATTGCCTTGGCGGCCAATGGAATACCCATCTTTAACCCCATTAAGAATGACGGCCGCACTGATACTTTCCTCGCAGGCGAACTGGACCGATTCGGCGGCCACTGCGGGCGTGCCGATGATTACCATTACCACATTGCCCCGCTCCATCTACAGAAAACCGTTGGTGCGGGCAACCCGGTCGCCTATGCCCTAGATGGTTATCCTCTCCTTGGATTAACCGAGCCTGATGGCAAAGCACCCCAAAACCTTGACTCCTTCAACGGACACTCGCACGGGACGCTCGGATACCACTATCACGCCACCAAAACATATCCGTACATTAACGGAGGATTCCACGGCCAGGTTACGGAGGCCGGTGGGCAGGTGGATCCACAACCCCATGCCCAAGGTGTCCGGCCCGCACTACGTGGATTAAAGGGCGCTAAAATTACCGGCTTTCACAAGGATGAACAGGGTTGGAATAATTTGGTTTATCAGATCAATAATCAACTGGGTTCCGTGCGGTTCTTGGAATTGGAAACCAAGTCGGTTCAATTTGAGTTTAAAGACACCAATGGTGACACCCGAAACGAAATCTACCAACGGCGGCAGGTGGGGGCGGGTCGGGGTGGACGCAACGGACAG
>CALCSP010000417.1 GCA_937893785.1 uncultured Verrucomicrobiales bacterium | reverse complement strand
TTCAGCCAGAGTCGGACGTTGTGACAACTCAGAAATCTGCGCAGCCTGACTGGCGATTTCTGCATCTTTCTCTGCCATCTCATCCGGTCGATGTAGCCCCACGGCCGCGACATTCATGACTGGAGCACTTCCAATCATCGTTCCGGCACTAGCATCGGGGCTCACCACGATCGCACTGGGTGATTGTTCGAAGGCATCATAGGCAATGAAATCCGGAATGCTGCCTTCTATATGGACGATCTTAAGCCCAGTACAACTGTAAAAGGCACGATCACCTATGCTGGCAACACTGTCAGGTATGGTAACACTGGTGATATTGGCACAACCGCTAAAAGCCTCACTGCCGATGGCGGTCACCGGCTTTCCTTCAATGAGATCGGGCAGGACGATTTTGCCGCTCACTTCCGAAATACAACCCGTAATCGTCACCGCATCATTACCGGTGATGTACGTAAGCAGAGGTTGAGTAGGAACACCTCCGAAGGAACTGGCAAACCCACCCTTTGAAGGCATGTAATAGACCACTGCATCAGGAGCTACAGCTAAAAAGACATCTGTTCCAAGTGAAGGCGCATCACCCAAAAAAATAATTTTTGATAATGCATTGCACCCGAAAAAGACCTTATTACCTAAATCTGTCACAGCCGCAGGAATGGTGATATCCGTGATTATTGGCATGCCTTGAAATGCATACGCATCGATACTTTCCAAATTACCAGGAAGCATCACTTGCGCTAACTTATTACATTCCCTGAAGGTATTTGCTTCGATGAGCGTGACCTCCTCCGGAATCAAGATTGTAGCAATCCCCGAACCCGTGAAAGCGCGATATCCTATACTGTCGAGACCGGGAGGTAGGGAAATACTCGAAATCCGATGACGATCATAGAAACAGGAACCGGCTATTGCCTTTACGGGATGTCCATAGATCTGAGGTGGAATATAAACGGCACCGGCATATAGCTCGGAGCTACCGGAAATAGTCACATTCCCATCCTGAACGGTATAAGTAAAAGGAGCAAGGCTGGTTAATTGCACACCTTCAAAGGCGTCCCTGTAAACCCCCCACCCAGTGGCATAAGTCGGCACCACAATGGAGAACGGGCCCCGCGTGCCGAACACATTCACTCCCATTGAAGGCGCATCATTTCCAAGAAAAACCACTTCATCAATCCGATGAAATCCTGCCGAGACTGCAAAAGCGGAATCATCAATATCGGTAACCCCTGATCCAATCGTCAGTGTGTCCAGTGGGCAATTGAAAAAAGCGCGATTACCGATAGCGGAGACACCGTTACCGATCTGAACATCGGTCACGCTGCTACAGTTTCGAAAAGCATAGGTCTCAATTTCAGTAACATTGTCAGGAATAATGACTTCGGTGAGTGCTGAGCAACCCTGAGAAACCATTTGCCCAATGCTTTCCAACCCAGTGCCGATATGCAGGCTTGTGATTCCACTGCACTCATAAAATGCACCAGCACCGATACTGGTAACACTGTCAGGAATCGTTAAAGCCACGAGATTGGAGCATCCCGCAAATGCGCTTTCCGCGATAAATACGACACTCTCCGGAATTGTCACAGCAGTCATTCCAGAACAATCCCTGAATGCCTGAGAGTAGAGATGGGTCACGCTGGCTGGTATCGTAACAGCCGTTAACCCGGCACAGTCACGTAAAGCCGCGACACCGATTCTGGTAACCGGCTTCCCCTCGATGGTATCCGGGATCGAAAGTTCACCAGATGCCGATACATCACACCCGGTGATGGTCACAAAATCATTACTTACACTGTAGGTAAGGTCATTAATGTCGGCTGCATGAAGTGGCAGAGCGATGCTCAAGTAGTAAACAGCACAAAAGGCAGAAATGTAATTTTTCATCACCACACCTTATTGCTGATATTGCCGAAGAGACAAGTAACAACGAAGCCTCTATTCAGTTTACTGCACCTGTATTGCTCCTATCGTCTCAATTGTGAAGACGCTCCAATACTTAGCTGCCATTTTCTCAATGGCATTCTGCCCTAGCCTTTTGGCCCAGCCATTTCTTGTTCCTTCAATCGACGATCTCCCCCGGGTAGACCGAGGGTCACCCCGCCCCAGTAGCGCAATCCTGCGCAATTCCGCTTTTATTCTAAAGATGAAACCACACCCACCGTTGGGTGAATCCTATGTCATTCTAACAGATCATAGCCAAGAGGAATATCTCAAGCCCCTGCGGAAGTTAGCCAAACACCGGAATGCCACAATTATCTCAGTCAATGACCTAGCTGCCATTCAACAACCAGACCAGCTGGATAAGTTGAAGAAGCGCTTGATAGAGATAAAACCAAAATACCTGGCACTAGCACCACGCATGGAATCATTGAGAGAAAACATGCTGCTTGGAACCTGGGAATTATTAGCAACTCTTGATGAAGACCCATACCTAGATGCTTACCCGGGAATTCTGCCGGCGACTTCTCCTGCCAACTTTCAAACTCTCATAGACCGCATTGTTAACTACCGAAGCATTACCCAAAAGAACCTTAAACCCTTCGCGATTAGTCAGGTGCCCTCCAATGAGGAATCACGTTCGCTGCAGAAGGCGGGAATTTTACGCAAGATATTTGCTGGTTATGCAATCCAAACACCGACACTTGCCATTTATACACCAAAGGCATCAGATGCTCCTCAACTTCAAGGTGACAAAATCTGGAATATTCATCTCAAAGAGAAGGGGCAATTCATCAGAAAATTTGATCCTCAACCACACAAAGCACTTAAAGAAGCCAATCTCGTCATTATGCATGGCCACGGCATCCCGGGAATGTCCTGTTCAGTTGATATTGGTGGAATACCCACTCAATCAAGCAACCAAATCATCCTTTCCGGGTCTTGTTTCTCATCAGTCCCTACAAAGTCCGATTTACCTCGAATGCGCTCCGCCCCTGGTGGATACAAAGTCGATCAACGCCCCGCCTTTGGTATCACCTACCTTGACCGCGGAGCTACCGTGTTTTTTGGACATATGCGGCTAAGTTCCGGATTCCCCCACCTTTACCCAGTCCTAGAAAACTGGCTTAAAGGGGTCAGCGTTGGTGAGGCTTACCAACAACTCATTAATGCCATCATTGATATGCGTGGCTTCCGTCCCGGCAATTTCATTGTCAAGAAACCCGTCCAACAGCGCCGTATTCCACAAAACACCCTGCTCTACACGATTTTTGGTGATCCAGCCCTGAGGCCCTTTCATTCCCTGAAAAACTGAATAATGGCATTAAAAACGGAGTTTTTTGAATCTGCCTCCTCCTAAAAACACCTGCGGAAAGCCCATATTTCGAGAAACCATCTTCTTTCTCGAGTTAATGCCTCACATTTTCCAGCTTTCACGCGGGATATAATCGATAAAAATACTCTTATTGAGAATGAACCTCAATAAGACAATTCGCCGATGTTATTACGCAACCAAGCATCAGCAATTTTTAAAAAAAAAGCTATTAAATGCGCATCACCGGATCGTCTGGGTTCTTTTTGCCCGGTTTTCCGCTGAAAAAAGAACCAAAAACCAAAAAAAACAAAAACGAATTCATGAAAACAAAAACAGTGAATCAAAAGTCCCAGGGAGGTTTTACGCTCCTTGAACTTCTTATTGTTGTTGCAATCCTCGCTATCATTGGTGGTGCATTGCTTTCAGCATACAATGGCCTGACAGGCATCGCCGCAAACGGTGTTGCAACCAACACCATCTCTGCAACCAGCCAGGCAATCCGCACCCATGAGGCCGTCGAGAAAAGCCTTCCAGACAACCTTGAGACACTTCTGGCTGCAGTTCCTGTCGGAGCTACATATGATGCCGACTCTGCTGATAACATTGCATCATCGGTTACTGATGGAGCTCTTACAGCAATGCTTGGATCCAAGATCGCCGGCAAGCTCGGAGTTGCAAACCTCAGCTACGGACAGGTCAAAAGCCTTGTTAATTCTGGAATTGACAGCATCCGCTACATCGATTCTGAAGGTGATGATGAGACCACGTCTGATCTGGTAATTAAGGATGCTGCTGGTGGTGATGCCACTGCAGTTGGGCCTCTTTCTGAGATCTCTATTCCTACGCATGCCTTTGATGCTCCTCGCCCTGGAAATGGTCGTAACCGTGGCCGCGGCTTCTCATTGGACCTCAACGCGGTTCTTGATGCCCAAGCTGGTGCAGCTGATACAGATGCAAGTGGTGTCTTCGCCGCAGTATGGGACATGAGTGAAGCAGACGGTACTACTGCTGCTACTAACGATGCTCTCGATATCGATGAGTATGACAACGTTAAGGTTGGTGCCCAGCCAACTGCTATCCTCGTTGCTCTCGGTGTCGGTGGATATTCTTCTCTCGTGACTGCACCTGGTAACGTCAAGTATCTGGCAAATGCCCCGATCTACGGCAAAGTGAAGCGTGAAGAGTATGCTCACTACATTGCATTGTTTGATGTCAGTGGTAGCACTGCCTCCTTTGTTTCAGTAATCGATTCCCGCGGTGACTTCCTCGACGAGGAGTTTGCTGAGGCTACTGGCCAAAAGCAGTAATTGCTGGCTATCATTACTGGATTCAAATATAAAAAAATCCAACGATGCACTGGGGGACGGCGCCTACGCCGTCCCCCTTTGCACCATCTGAGAGCCGAACGTTTCTCCCATGAAACCAAAAACTCCTATTAGTTGCAAGGCATTCACGCTCTTGGAGTTACTAATTGTTGTCGCCATTTTGGCCATTATAGGTGGATCAATTATTGTGGCATACAAAGGCACCGGAGACGCGGCTGAAGAAAACCTAGTAGAACAGAGGCTGGCCGGCATGAGGCAAGCCTTACTTAAGTTTCGCCAGGATATGGGGTATTTCCCGGGCGAAGGCCCACTTGGTGACACGGCTACCGTGGAACCTGTTGTAGGTCAGGTCACCGACTATGACAACATGTCGAATGTGGAAAAATCTCTTTGGCGCAACCATGAACTCAACCACTGGATGCTGTATTCCAGACCCAATGATACCACAATCGCTAACAAATGGGTTTATGATTCCGATGCGAAGCGCGGCTGGAACGGACCTTACCTAAATGGAAAATCCGGTCTTTTACTTGATAACGCCGGGACCCTTGCCAGTGCATTTGTAGGCGGTGGGGAAGCTGACGCCCTTTTAAGCGTGGACGATGCGTTTGGCAGAAGCAATGGCAGTGATGACTCAAGCCCTTTATATTGGAGAGTCATCAATAATCCTGATGTGACCCAAAATGCTCGTTTTGGTCGCCCGATTGCTTTAATCGAAGAAGTTATAGCCGGTTCGCCCGATGTGCGCGTTTACATTCTTGTAAGCTTCGGCAAAAACGGAAAATTCGAATTTCAAGGGCTTGAAACCAACAATGGCGATGATGTCATTCTTGAGGTAGCGAGGGTTGCCGAATAGGGCGCAAAACACATGGCATATTCAACCAAATCAAAACTTGAACATAGAGGAAGTGACTCAGGGTTCACTCTTCTGGAAATGTTGCTTGTTGTTCTGATCCTTGGAGCAGTGGCTACGTCATTGATGATCGTGGTCAATGACAGCGATGACGAAAGGCGCTACGACGCTACAAAGGAAAAGTATGAAATGATCCTGCAAGCCACCACTGGATTCCAGTCTGATGCTACTTCAGGGTTTATTGCCGACATGGGGCGACTTCCCCGTGATCTGGTTGAACTTTTACGCACAAACCACCCGGATGCCTCAGACACAACACTGAACATTGAGGACGCGCTGGATGAATGGAAACTGGTGGGTAGAAATGATGACAACTCAGGATGGGTTACCGGTCTTGACACCAATGAAGCTGAAAAAATTAACATCCGTCATGGTTGGAGGGGACCTTACCTACTTGCCACAGGGGGTGGCATTGATGAAACAGACGACTCGACTGATAATCCGACTGATTACCGATACCGGGATGAGTGGGCAGAAAATTTTGTGGTAGATGATGAAGCCGACGGAGCACCCGGACTAACTATCTACAGCACAGGCAAGGATAGAACAGCCGATAGCGGTATCCAGGAAAACCGTTACGAGAGAGATTATCCAAATGACAAAACCGTGCCGATTGGGCTTTATACCCTACAAACATCAAGCAGCCCTAAAATCACCTTCACATACAGTTCCGGCGCCAACTTACGTCTAGGCGTTCTTTTCCCCGGAATCGATCTGACCCAGACATGGAACAGCTCAACCACCGCTAGCCAGATCGAACTTGGACTAGGACCATCTGCCATCGCAGCATCAGCATCAGAGCAGATAATCACACTTCCTTCCTCTCTATTTGATGGTCGGTTGGCACGTGATTTCCAGCTCGTATTCTATGAGGAAACCGGCCAGGTAAGCGACACTCTCGCAGATCGTGTTCATTATATCAGCCGCTTCCCTTTTTCTATCCCTCTTCAAGCTTCTCCTTCAATATCGACCCGCCTTAATGAGGCAATTCCATCTCCATGAACAAG
>CALCSP010000416.1 GCA_937893785.1 uncultured Verrucomicrobiales bacterium | reverse complement strand
GGGTGCTGGCCGAGGTTTCGCTGAATGCCTCAAGGAAGGTTTTGGTTGCTACTACGCAAAGTGGCAGCAGAAGGATGGCAATTCCAGCCTTGAGCCAGATTAAGGGGATGGTGCGCGCTTCACGTGCAGCGGCACGCGGACGCGAAAGCGAGGTGGTGGTTCGCAGTCGTGAGGAATTGCGGGCCCTCTTCTTTGGCATGCGCTTGTTACAGTCAGGAGGCCTAGACGCGGCTGACGTATTTCTTAGTGCGCGTATCGATCTTGAGGCGGTCGCCCGGCTTTACAAAGAGGGGCACCTGCACTTCCAGTCCGGTCTCCAGGATGGCGGGTTTCTGTGGGTTGTTTGCCGTGTCTCCTTTGATGCCCTCTGAGGATTCCTTTACCTCCAGCTCAACCTGCGGTGGCGGATCGATTGTCATTGCCCTGCCTTCGATAAACAGCACGTCGATGGCCAGATTCTCCACCAGTAGGTCCTTGACGTCCTCAAGGATTTCCGCATTGAGCTCGATGGTGTCATAGGTTTCCGGATTCATGAAGAAATACCCGGTTCCATCCGTGTAGCTGTATTCGAGCTTTTGTCGGTCGACGTTCACAATATCAACCTTGTCGGAGGAGGCGAACCTGATGGTCTTCGTCTTGTTGGTCTGTAGCGAGCGGCAGTTTGCCAAAATGATGGCATTGCCCTTGCCGGGTGTGCGGTGATCAATATCCAGGACGACAAGCTTCTCTCCGTTATACTGGAAGCACTGACCTTTCTTTATTTGCGTAGCGACGACTGCCATGGGCTTTAATGGAATGGATTAAGTAATGATTTGAAACGTTTAAAATAAGGGATCACACGCTAGCTTCAACGGGAAATGTGAAGTTGATGGCAGCAAATACTCGCATCCGCTAGACGAGCTTGAGTCGGCTGAGGTCCTGAGAATCCACCAGTCCTACCGGCTGGTGATCTGCGTTGATGACCACAAGGTCATCAATTCTGTGGCTACTCAGCACAGGGATTACCTCTGCTGCCAGCTTATCCTCGGGAATGGTCACCGGATCCGTGGTCATGAACCCGGAGACAGGTCGATCGAAGATATCAGGGTCTTTCTGAATCGCGCGGACGAAGTCTCCCTGGGTAAAGATGCCCGCGAGCTCGCCGGCGTCCGACTTCACCACGGCTGCACCGCTTCGCGCAGCCGTCATTTGCTCAAGAGTGATCCGCACACTGGTCTGAGGAGAGACCATGGCACAAGAGTCTCCAATGCGCATGATGTCGGAAACTTTGGTTAGGAGTGCTTTGCCCAGTGAGCCTCCTGGATGGAGCCTAGCAAAGTCTTCCTGCTGGAAACCCCGTGATTCGAGCAGCACCATCGCCAGGGCATCGCCAAGAACCAGCATGACTGTACTGCTTGAGGTCGGTGCAAGGTTCAGCGGGCAGGCTTCCCTGCTGACCTTGGTGTCGAGGATCAGGTCGCTGTTTCTTGCAAGGGATGAATCAGGCTCCCCGGTCATGCTAATGACTGTCACGTTAAATCGCCTCAAGGCTGGCAGCAACTCCAGCAATTCCTCTGTCTCACCACTGTAGCTGAGCGCAATTACCACGTCTCCATCACATACTACGCCAAGGTCTCCGTGAAGGGCGTTCTGGCTGTTAAGGACAACAGCCGTGGCTCCTGTACTGTTGAGGGTGGCGGCGATCTTGTAGCCGATATTGTGTGACTTGCCGATACCCACTACGATGATTTTTTTCCCATCGGCGAGTGCGGAATTGAGCATTTCGATGGCGTTTGAGAACTCTTCACCGATACGCAGTAGCAGTTTTTCCAGCTCATCGATTTCGAGCTGGATCACGCGGCGGGCTTTGGATAAATGATTCATGGTTGATTCGCCGTCCCAACCGATAAACGAGAATATCAGGGATGCCAGCAGAAGTGCGCATCACGAACTATCCTTGCAGTAGTGCCCTGCCTGTGTCTGGTTGAGCGTATTGCGAAAAATGCCCGAAAATGAACGCAAGCAGCCGGTGGTAACCGCTTACCTCCCGACATTCCTTCCTTCAGACATGCGTCATGTCTATAGGCAGATTGTCGGCGTTCGCCGTCACCAAAATATGGTGATTGCTCGCAAAAGGCAGAATCCAGGCGCTTTTCCCTTCCCTGAGGAGCAGATTTTAATGGTCCGAAGGCCGTTGACCCGCGCATTGCGCAGGATTTGGTTCGCGCAGCTTAAAAGGCAGGCGATCCCGCTTTCTGCGCGTGAGGTTGACGAGATTCTCGATGCGGTGAAGCAGCAAAAGACGGACATTCTGCACGTCTATTTTGGCAGCGTGGCTGCGCAGTTGTTGCCCGTTTTACGCAAGGTGTCCTGTCCGGTCATTGTGTCATTTCATGGTGCCGATGCAGGGGTGGATACCCAGAATCAAGCCTACAGGGAGGCGCTTTGTGAGGTTTTCCGTCTTGCTGGTCTGGTCCTTGGTCGATCCGATTCCCTGCTCAAGCGACTACAGGAACTCGGATGTGAAACGGCCAAGCTGCGGATCAACCCCACTGGCATACCCATGGATGCATTTTCATTCCAGCAACGTTGTGTCCCACCCGGGGATGGGAACTGGAACTTTCTGCAGGTTTGCCGGCTTGTGGAAAAAAAAGGATTACCGACGGCATTGCGTGCTTTTACTGAGGTGTCCAGAGTGCATTCATCGGCACAATTTCATATTGCCGGCGATGGTCCCATGCGTCTTGAGTTGGAGACACTGGCAGGGGAGCTTGGTATTCTTGATTCCGTTCACTTCCATGGATTCATCAATCAGGAGCAATTGATGCAACTGGCAGGTGAATCGCATATTTTCTTTCACCCCAGCCAGATGGGTGCTGATGGCAACCGGGAGGGAATTCCCAATGCAATGCTTGAGGCGATGGCAACCGGGTTGCCGGTCGTAGCCACTAGGCATGGGGGCATCCCTGAGGCAGTGAAAGATGGTGAATCCGGGTTCTTGGTGGATGAGGGTGATATTCAGGGGTTGGCTGAGGCTGCCTTAAACCTCATGGCGGATAGCAGTCTTTACCGCCGTTGTGCCCAAGGGGCTCGTGATGTGGTAGAGAGTCATTTTGCAGCCGGTAGCGCTATCGACATCCTTGAGGACTGCTATGAGGAGGTTTTGGCTGCAAGGAGTCGGTCGGAGGATCTTGGGATTCAGGCTTGAGCACTCTGCATTTAACATACAAGTTACTGATTTAGAGTGATTTGCGTCTACAAGTATCCAGATATGCTCCGGAAACGTTTCCTCTTGAATAGTGGGGATCACCGACTATAATTGCCGCCCCTCTGTATTTGAGGGAAATTCCCATAACAACAACAATAAACATTTGCGGGTGCGTGGATCGGCTGAGAAGTGGTCGAGCGTGCCGTTAGGCGATAGTTGCCTGACTCAAGCGTGCACGCCCCGTGAGCAATAAATATATCCAATGGCAGATCTGATTGAAGAACTTGTCGAGGCTGGTGTCCACTTCGGTCACCAGAGTCGTAAATGGAACCCTAAAATGAAGCATTTCCTTCTCCAGAAGCGAAGTGGTGTCCATATCATTAATATTGAGGAGACGGTTCTCCGGCTTGAAGAAGCTTCCGAGTTTCTCAGCAAGTTGGCTCTGGACGGCGGCAAGATTCTCTTTGTTGGCTGCAAGCGTCAGGCACAGGATGCTGTGCGTCAGGCGGCAGAGGCCTGTAATCAGTATTACGTCAATCACCGTTGGCTTGGCGGAATGCTCACCAACATTGAAACCATTCGCAAGAGCATGGAACGCTTGGATTATCTTGAGGGACTGGAGAATTCCGTTGAGAAGAAGAAGATGAGCAAGAGTGAGCTCGCTTCATTGAATCGTGAACGTGAGAAGCTTCTGCGCAATCTACGCGGTGTGCGTACCATGGAAGGTCTGCCTGATGCTTTGGTGATCGTTGACTCAGCCCGTGAGCACATTGCCGTTAATGAGGCGCGCCGCCTGAAGATTCCTATTATCGCTATGGTGGATTCCAATGCAGATCCGACATTCATTGATTATCCGATTCCGGCAAATGATGATGCAATCCGCTCGATTCGCATTGTCTTGCAGAATCTTATTGATCCGATCATTGCCGCCACTGATGGAGGAAAGTTAGTGAAGAAAAAGCGTCCGGATAAGGCAGCTTCCTGATTGTCGCAACGACGATAACTACAACCTTAGGGAAGCTTTTAAAGCGACCCGGATAATTTCCTAAAAAGCCTCCATTGAGGAACCTAAAAATACCTATAACCAATTGACCAAACATAAGCTGATACCATGGCTGAGATTACCGCTTCAATAGTAAAGGAACTGCGCGACAAGACCAATGCGGGCATGATGGAATGCAAGAATGCTCTTAAGGAAACCGATGGCGATATTGATGCTGCTATTAAGTTTTTGCGTGAGCGAGGTGCCATCAAGGCTGCAAAGAAGGCCGGTCGAGAGGCCAAGGAAGGCATTGTTCATGCTCAGATTGATGCTGCAGCTAAGTCCGGTGTGCTCGTTGAGGTGAATTGTGAGACGGATTTTGTCGCCAAGAACGAGAACTTTCAGGAATTTGTTGGCGAACTGGCTTCATCGGTTGCTTCTTCGGGAGCCACTGATCTGGATGCGGCAAACGCCACAGAAAAGGATGGAGGGACACTGGATGACTTTGTGAAGGCGAAGGTGATTGAACTTGGCGAGAACCTTCAGTTCCGCCGCATGGAACGTTATGATGTCGAGGGTTCCGGTGTTGTTGCCTCATACATTCATCTTGGAGGTAAGGTTGGGGTTTTGCTGGAAGTTGGCTGTGGCAAGGAAGAGACTGCTGGTGCCGATGCATTCCACGCGCTGGTCAAGGATCTCACTCTACAGATTGCTGCTGCCGCTCCAGCTGGAATCTCCCGCGAGGATGTTGCCCCTGAACTAGTTGAGACAGAGAAAGACCTATTTCGTAAGCAGTTGGCAGATAGTGGAAAGCCGCCGGAAATCCTCGAGAAGATTATTGAGGGGAAGCTTGGCAAATTCTACAGTAATATCTGTCTGCTTGAGCAGGGGTTCATTAAGGATCCTGACCAGAGTATCGGGGAGCTGCTTGCTTCCGGTGGCAAATCACTGGACGATGAGTTGACTGTTCGCCGATTCACCCGTTTCGGGGTCGGTGAGGACTAGGCTCTCCTTGATCAAATCATTGCGGAGCTTCTTTGGTCGGTCTAGACCTCGACTTCTCAATAATAGAAGCTGGGGAATTTGATTGGCTAAAAGAATCTCCGTGATGAGACAATCGGCCGTGGTGCGCAGATGCGGTTGACGCATTCCGTCCAAGTCTCCTCGTTGCTGAGAATGCCTATTTCCACCCGCAGGAAATAGATAGGGAGATCAGGGGAGTCGATTTCTGGAAATCGGACAAAATCTTTTTCCGTGGTGACAATCATGTCTAGGTCGCGGTAAAGACAGTGGTCAATAAAGTCACTAATTTCCTTTTTGGTATAACGGTGGTGGTCCGCATACCTGCGTACCAATTCAATATTGGCTCCCAATTTTTTCAAGCCGCCCTCAAAGCTTTCAGGGACTGCGATCCCGGAAATGGTACCGATATATTTCCCCTCGAGGTGTTCGAGTGGCAGTTGTTCGCCAGTCTCACTGTTTTCCAGATATTTCGGCTGGTGCGCACATTCGATGATTTCTGCAGTTCTGTTGTATTTGCGAATACGGGCAATGAGGTCCTCATTGGAACTGCCATCACATTTGGTGATGAAAATGTAGGTTGCTCTTTTTAGGTTTTTAGCCGGTTCTCTTAAGGTTCCCCTTGGCAGCAGCTTCTCGTTGCCAAACGGTGAGTGCTTGTCGATAAGCACAATGTCTAGGCGGTGTCGCAGCCGAAGGTATTGGAGCCCATCATCAAGGAGGAGGGTGTCCGCATTGAATTCCTTAATGGCGTGCATTCCTGCCTTGACGCGATCCTTATCGACAATGATCGCCACGTCCTTC
>CALCSP010000415.1 GCA_937893785.1 uncultured Verrucomicrobiales bacterium | reverse complement strand
GAAGCGCGGAGAAAAAATTGCGATAGTCGGGGCCAATGGGGCAGGAAAGTCTACTTTCTCCAGGATACTTTCAGGCGCAGATCCATTAACCTCAGGCACGCGCAAAATTGGCCATAAAGTTGAAATATCCCACTTCGCACAAGATCACGCGGAGCAGTTAAATCCTGCAAAAACTGTCCTTCAAACAGTTGAAGACAGCGCCGCGCGGGAAGTCGCCGGCAACCTCCGCAGTCTTCTCGGTTGCTTTCTTTTCCGCGGCGACGACGTCTTCAAACAAGTTTCTGTTTTGTCAGGTGGAGAACGAAGCCGACTATCAATGGCAAAAATATTACTCAAGCCAGCTAACTGTCTAATACTCGACGAGCCCACCAACCACCTTGACATGCAGTCTCAACAAATACTGCAGGAGGCTCTCAAAGCCTATCAAGGAAGCTGCGTTATCGTTTCTCATAATCGTGATTTCCTTGACCCTATTACTGACAAAGTCATTGAATTTTACCCACAGATAAAAACACCTCGCATCTTCCTTGGAAACCTCTCTGATTTCATCGAAAAAAAGAGTCGAGAAATGTCAGACGTGCCCTCTGGCGGACAATCTGTGAAAATCACCGAAAATAAGGCTGTCAAAAAATCCAACTCTCACTCCAACCGCAAGGAGCAAAGAAAAATCGAAGGTCAAATAAGGCAGGAAAAGGCCGATGCAGTAAAGCCAATTCAGCAAAAACTCGAATCAATAGAGCAACAAATCGCTGACTTGGAATCTCAAAAAATGGAGATTGAAGCTGAAATGCGAAATCCGGATTTCTTCAAAGATAAAGAACACTCAATCAAAGCATCAAGCCTCCACAGAGAGATTTCAGGAAAGATTGAAAAAAGCTATTCAGACTGGGCGGACACTTCGGACGAACTAGAGAAAACCGAACAAGATTACAACCGCAAGCTTTCTAGCCATCAACCCTAATTCTCGCCGACCTGCCATGGGCATCAAGCCCCTCTATTTGTGCAAAAGCCTCAACAATGGAGGCAGACTTCCTCATGGACCGTTGATCTGCCTTTATAATACTAGTCCTGCGCTGGAACATTTCGGCGGTAAGCCCCGAAAAAGATTTGCCGGCACCCCCCGTAGGCAAAGTATGACTTGGCCCTGCCAGGAAATCGCCAAGGGCTACAGGTGAATAACCACCTAAAAAAATGGCTCCCGCAGTACGGATCCGCGGAAGGATTTTATCCTCATTTCTTACAACAAGAGAAATATGTTCAGCCGCATATTGATTTGCAAGGTCTACTGCCTGTGCCAAAGACTTAACCAATACCAGCGTTGTTCCCGAAGATAAGACCTGTCTAATTTGCTCCTTTCTGTCCAGCAACGCCGACTGCTTTTTCAATTCAACCTTAACACCATCGAGCAACTTTTCCGACGTCGTCATCAAAACAACTTGGCTGTCTCCACCGTGCTCAGCTTGCGCCAACATATCAGAAGCAATCCAGTCCGCTCTGCCGAGAGAATCGGCGATGACCAAGACTTCACTAGGACCTGGAAGCAAATCCACTGCCACCCTGCCAAAAAGCTGCCTTTTGGCTTCGACCACAAATGAGTTCCCTGGTCCAAAAACTTTATCTACAGGCTTGATGCAATTTGTACCACAAGCCAGTGCAGCTATCGCTTGCGCCCCCCCTGCTTTATAAACTTCAGAGGCACCGGCACGATCAAGTGCATACAAAAGGTTTGGATTAATCGAACCATCGCTCCCAGGAGGTGTGCATACAGCGATCTCCTCAACACCGGCAACCTTAGCAATGGCAACCGTCATCAAGGATGTTGATACCAGTGGCGCTGTGCCTCCAGGAACATAAACACCAACTCTTTTAAATGGCTGAAAAACTTCCCCAACCTTAACGCCCTGCGCGTTATTCATAATCCAGTCTTTCTGCAAGCTCTTTTCCGCGAAAGACGAAATATTATCATGACTTGCGGCAACCACCTCACGCGTCTTCGGCGCAAGATTTTTTCTAGCTTCACGCAACTCCGAAGGGCTTACGCGCAATGAAGCTGCAGTCAATGTAGCCTTGTCAAATTTCTTGGTTAAGGCAAGAACAGCGTGATCACCATCCTTTTCAACCTTTTCGATAATTCTCGCAACAGCTTGCCTAAGCTGCACAGGCGTTTCGGCCCGGCGTGATAGTATTTCAACTGAACGAACATCAAAATTCTTCTGGTCGTGACGAAGTATTCGCATAAGGAAGCGAAATTGATACTCCCTCAACAGGGTAAATGCAAAAAATCCTCGCCCAACAAAAAGATATAAAGAATTAGGCAATTTCAAGAATCATACTCTTAAGATACTCTTCCCCGTTGAAATCAGAAGGCATGGGGCGCATTCCTTCTGTCACTATGCTTCTCTTAGAAGTCGCCACTCCCTGTTTTACCAGAGACGCAAACCTTTCCTTGCTCACACCATGATGGTTACAGCATGCTAGAATCCACCCCCCGGGAGCAACAATGCGTGATGCTGCCTCAACCAGTCTTGAATATCCCTTCTCAATTGTAAAAACATCCCCCCTCTTCACCCGTGAAAAAGATGGAGGGTCTAATATAACACCACCAAAAGCACGTTTCTTCCTATGAAATTGACTTAGCCATTCAAATACATCTCCACGGCAGAAGTAATGATCTGATCCTTCGGAATCGATTCCATTAAGTGAAAAGTTACGTTTCCCCCATTCAAGATACGAACGAGACAAGTCAATACTTGTAGTAGACTTGGCACCCGACACTGCCGCTGCAACTGAAAACCCGCAGGTGTAGGAAAAACAATTCAGAATTTTCCTTCCATCGGAGCGCTCTGCCACATAACGACGGTTGCATCTCTGATCGAGAAATAGCCCTTGGGAATAACCCGCGGCAAAGTCCACTTCGTAATTAATGCCGTGCTCATTGATTATAATTCGGTGGTCATCTGGATTTCCTACCACGCATTTTGGGGCACCCTTATCTTCTCGATCAAGCCGCTTAATCCAAAGACTCTTGTATTCATGACCTTTCAAACATGAGACATCCGGGACGTTATCTCTGTGGGAAATAAGCCAATGCCCCGCAAAAGTGTCAATGTATACGCCTTCACGACCAT
>CALCSP010000414.1 GCA_937893785.1 uncultured Verrucomicrobiales bacterium | reverse complement strand
CAATTCACCAGCGAAAAAGTTGCCGTGAGTCACTCTTTAAGATGATGTCAGTGGGAAAAATCCTTTCGTTTTCCCATATCCCCCCCTAATCCCTGTGTTTTCTTAGCACATGTTGAAGAATGATGTTTCTGAAGCGAACCGAGGTGTGATCTAGTGGGCAGGACACATAGCAGGCCAAAAGAAAAACTGTATGACTCATGCTCAAACGAATTGAACCCCCTTCGGTCCAAATACCGATAGTCCAAAATAATATTGTCTATTGAGTGGGTTCGGGTGAGGATCGGTTTTCTGCACATTCATGAAAACTATTCTCACGACCCTCGTCTTATTTGTCATTAGTCTTGCAAACCTGCATGCGGACAAGTTGCCCAACATCATGGTCTTTCTGATCGATGACATGGGGGTGATGGATACTTCGGTGCCTTTTCTTACGGATCAAAATGGTAAACCCAAGCGCTACCCGCTAAACAATTACTATCGCACGCCGGGTATGGAGCGGCTGGCCCAGCAAGGTATTCGGTTTAATCAATTCTATGCGATGAGCGTATGTTCTCCTACGCGGATCTCGATCATGACCGGTCAGAATGCCGCACGGCATCGGGCGACCAACTGGATCAATCCACGTGGCAACAATCGTGGCGGTAACGGGCCGGATGGCTGGAACTGGCCCGGACTAAAGAAGGGTGATGTGACACTGCCGGGCGTGTTGCGCACCAAAGGCTACAAGACTATCCATGTCGGAAAAGCACATTTTGGACCGAATGGTCATGAAGGATCCGAGCCGCTCAACCTTGGTTTCGACATCAATGTTGGTGGTGCCTCGTTTGGGGCGCCCGGTAGTTATTATGCGGAGAAGAAATACGGCAAAGGCACGCGCCGCGGCCACCATGCTGTGCCGCATCTTGATAATTACCACGACACCGACACCTTCCTTTCTGAAGCTCTCACTCTCGAGGCAAAGAAGCACATCACCGAGATTGTTAAAAGTGAGCAGCCATTTTTCCTGCATTTTTCACATTACGCCGTGCATTCGCCGTTTGAATCCGATCCACGCTTCGCTTCTTACTATGCGCAGTCCGGAAAATCCAAGAATGCTAATGCCTTTGCTACTCTTATTTCAGGCATGGACAAGTCGCTTAATGACATGCTAGATCACTTTGAAAAACTCGGTGTGGCAGAGGACACGCTGGTGATTTTCCTTGGCGACAATGGTTCGGATGCTCCGCTTGGTCACCAACATGACGTTGCCTGCGCTGCGCCCTTGCGCGGCAAAAAAGGTGCCCATTACGAGGGCGGTATGCGCGTGCCCTTCATTGCTGCTTGGGCCAAACGTAATTCCAGTAATACCCATCAAAAACGACTGGTGATTCCAGCTAACCAAATACTGCAGCAAGTGGCCAATGTAACCGATCTTTTCCCCACCTTGCTCGAACTGACCGGTGCTAAGCCGCCCAAGGGGCACGCGGTGGATGGCCGTTCCATTCTAGTGCCACTCACCGGAAGCCGGGATCATCTTGGGCAACAGCAGTTCCTGATGCATTACCCGCACGGCCCGCACCGTAGTAATTACTTTACAGTTTGGCGCGATGGCGACTGGAAGGTCATCTACCACAACTTTCCTAAGAACCCGCCACTTGGCGGCAAGGTCCAATCCGGAGGGGAACGTTACGAACTGTTTAATCTCGTTAAGGATCCATTCGAGTCCACAAATGTGGCTAAAGAAAATCCATTGGTCCTCAAGAAAATGATGCAAGGTCTGGTAGCGCAACTCAAGCACCACGGTGCGGTGTATCCTCAGGACCAATCCGGCAAGGCTATAAAACCCATTTTGCCTTAAGTCTGTTGGTCTTTCACTTCCCGCTAATTGTTCGTAAGCACAGGATAGAGCACGATATTGCGGTAGCGCACTGAGGTGTGATCGCCTTGCAGGTGCAAGGGGCCAGGTCGGGTGACGTCTGCTTGAAACGCCCCGTTGGTGTTGCCAATGACAGGTTGGTTATCGATTACCTTTTGCCCGTTTAAAATCACGGTGGCATGCCGGTCTACGATAGTGATTTCGTAGCTTTGCCATTGTCCTCCCGGTTTTCCGGCGTTCTTGGTCGGCTTGATCCGACTGAAGATGGCTCCGACTCCTTGTAGACCTTGCATCCGACTGTCCCGGTCCACGACCTGCGCCTCATAAGCTCCACGAACATAGATTCCACTGTTTCCTCCTGGTGGTACGTTGAATTCGATTGTTAGTTTGGAGTCACCAAAAGTCCGCTCAGTCCTCAGATTCCCGTAGGGAGCGAAGGCATCGAAGGTCGTTTTTGGGGTTTCATTGATCAGTTCGCCGTTCTTTACTTTCCATCCGTTAATTTTTCTGGAGTTGATGAGTTTCCATCCGGTCAAGTCGACCCCGTTGAATAAGCGGATGGGTTTGCCGAATTTCACCTTGGAAAGGTCGGGTTTCTCAGGGATGGGAGGTAAACGCCGTCCCAGATGGACGAAGGGTTGCCTGCCGAAAACGTTCATCATGATTTTTATGCTATCCCCTTTGACGGTTGCTTCCAGATCGCGCATCACCCGTTCGCCAGTGTAGGGTCCTCCGGGGTATGCGGGCAGGCCGATTTTCAGGGCCCGCCTGAAGGTAAGCTTTCCATTGGCGTAATTGAAGTTTCGAATTGGCTTGGGTTCTCCGACCGTCCAGAGCTGCCCGCTCCATTCCCCAGCGTTTCGTTCCAAAGTCAGCCAGCCAGCTGACCCGTTGTGCATTTTCAGAGCCCACTGGCCGACAAAATCCTGCTTCTTGTAATCTGGTTGTTGCGCGAATGACAGGTTTCCCGGGCACCCCAAAATCAGTAAAGAGAGGCACCGTAGGAAATTAACGATTTTGGTAAAAACCATTAAGTAGGATAACCCGCTCAGCATTATTTGGTCAATGTTACAGCGCTGGAATGCATTTTCCGGTTAGGGAGGTAATCAATGACCTGTTATGTTGAATGTTTCCACTTTCATGTAATTCAGGCTATATTCACTTCGAGATTGAGCATGTTCACGCGCTGGTTACCTTTATTGCTTTCCTGTACAATTTCATTGCAGGCGGCTCCCCACTGGATTCGTCCGGTTGATAACAAGAAGGGGGCTTACCTCAGTCACTCCTTTCAGTTACCGGAGGGTATCAAATCCGCCCACCTGCGACTGATTGCTGACTTTGCTAATTTTGAGGTGGTAATCAACGGCAGGAAGGCTGCGGTATGTGAAATGTTTGGCCCAGTTATCGAGATGGATGTCCGGGCATGGCTATATGCGGGTAAGAACGAGATTATCCTGCGGCCTTATTCGCCGTTAAAACATCCAATCCCTGGTAACAAGGGTAGCGGGCTACAGGAAATGGCGAAGATTCGGCACTTATCCGAGGATGCTGTCGTGGCCTTGGAATTGTTGATTACAGATGATACCAGTAAACAAACAATCATTGCCTCCGGTCCCGACTGGAAGGGCACACAAAGCCTTGGTGATCTTGGGT
>CALCSP010000413.1 GCA_937893785.1 uncultured Verrucomicrobiales bacterium | reverse complement strand
TTCAGGCTTCCGTTTCCTGCCAGACGGTGAAGTTGCTGGTCTGGGGCACTCTTCCAGAGGAAATAGGAAAGGCGTGTGGCCAGTGCATAATCATTCAATGGCCCGGGATTTGCGCGGTGAAATAAAAACTGCGGCGAACTGAACATGGCCCGAAGGGGAGCGCGAACCATTTTATGCATCGGTTGGTCCTTGGGGTGATGCGGTTTGGCGAGGGAGACAAAGGATTCAATTTCCGCGTCCGTTACCGGCCGACGAAAGGCCTTGGGCGCGAGTCTCCTGACGATGTCGCGCAGGTGCTCTTTAGGTTCCTTGGTGACGCCCGTCCAGTAAATGCGATGCTGCGCCAGCCATGGCACTGGTATGCCGGTGAGCAGTTGGCGAGTACGCTTTGGGGGCCACTCTTCCTCCAGTGGCCCCTCAATCTTCAGCCACTTGATTGCCAACCCCTCTCCCTTGTAGAACTTAGCTCCAGCCGTGCTGTAGACACTTTTCCCGTTCGCCTGCCAGTTCACGTCAAGGGCAGCAGGATAAAAGAAGTCAACGGGGGTAAAGAATTCAATGACCTCTACCTGACGGGTTTTACCCGGCTCAATTTCAAAGGCGCCGATCAATTGGGCGGCCCCTTGCTTATCGCTGCTTTTGTAGAGACCAAAAGTGATGGGCGTTTTGGCTTGGTAACCGTAAGCCTCGGCAGTAATCCGATAGAGCCCCGGATAACGAGGCTTATAACCCATATAATTGGACTGGGCGACGTGAGGCTTAAACTCAAACATTACATAGGCATCCTCTGTCTTCATCACCGTGCTCCCGCCATTGCGAACCGGTCGTTCAAACCACATACTCGAATACCGATTATTACGGTAATCCATGGTTTGTGCGCCTGCCCGGGGCTTGGGTCCAAGCTCAATAGCCTCATCCAATGCCGCGTCAGCAGCGTCCAGATAGCTACGAATGTGCAGCGGGGAAATTCCCTGCTTGTCAGCAACAGAGGCAAAGGTGGCCGAGTCATTCTCCGGGGGCAGGAAGCGGGCCAGATTACCACGCACGCCCAGTATGTCCTGCAGGGTATATTCCAGTTCCAGTCGGGTCAGTCTACGGACAGGCACCCTTCCATGAGCCTGCTGCTGCTTCAGGTTTTCATGACGCAAGTCTGCTTCCAACACCTCCAGCGCCTTGTTCTTTATCACCGGATCAGGCCGCTTTTTGTTCTTGGGTGGCATCTCCCCCTTTTCCACCCGGTCGAATATCTTGACCCATTGGCCAAAGGTGGTTGCATCGGATAGATCGTGCCCAAGTTCTTCAAAATTGAGTTTTGTCTTGGTATCCGCATCATGGCAATCAATGCACGAAGCTTCCACCAAAGGCGCCAATGCATCCTTGAAAGCCTGTCCATGAGTTGGCAGGACAATAAGCAGCAAAAGGGCGATGACGATGATCCGGTTCATTTTGAGGGCCAGTCGGGCGCGTCGTTGAGCACGTCTTTGTAGAGCTCAAGCAACTTCTTCTTGAGCCGTTCGGCGACCTTCGGCCGCTGCTTTGAAATGTCCTTCTTTTGCAACGGATCCGCCTTTAAGTCGTACAGAGCGAAACCCCTGAATCCACCTGCCTTGATCGTCGGAATCCACGCTTCCTGAAAGGTCCTTAAGCGAACAAACTCACCCTTCAGTCGTTTGTATTCAGGGCTGGTGAAGGTGGTGTTGCTGACGCGGGATCCCAGGTTGGGCGTCGACGGATCGATGCCCGCCAACCTGGCCATCTGCTGCAACAATTCATTTTTCCTGGCCTGATTCTCAGGTAATTTGTAACCGCGGTAACCCATCAACGTGTAATTTTCTTCCCGCAAGGTGGCCAGATGACCCGATGAGGGGGCAAGCCAGAACATGGGTTGGGAGCGCTTAAACGTCCCTTTCTCAGTCAGCAACGGTGACAGATCTGCTCCATCAAGATGCACGCCGTTGGGTCTCTCAATGCCGGCCAATCCGCAGATGGTCGGCAACAGATCAACCGCGCCCGATGGCGTGCTTTCAATCCGACCGCCGCGAACGCCATCGGGCCAGAAGAAGATGCCTGGCGAACGCAAACCGCCTTGAAAATTTGAACCCTTGTTGCCCTTCAGGCTGCCATTGCGATCGGCTCGGTAGCTCCCGTGATCAGAGGAATAGATGATCAACGTATTGTCCAGCTGGCCGGCTTCCTTAAGCTTGGCAACGAGACGACCAATGGCGCGATCAGTATTGTCGACCGTGGCCGAATAGAGCGCTCCTTCATCTTTGAGCTCGCCGTAGATCGACACAATCTCGTCAGGTGCCGCGAGGGTAGCATGAGGCTCGTTGAACCAGATATTCATAAAGAACGGCTGATCGGGATTTGCCTTGGTTTCCATCCAGTTGATCGCATCACTGACGACGATCTGGCAGGAGTAACCTTTCATCGGCCCCACTGGTTTGCCGTTGCGCATAAAGTTGGTGGGATTCTTGTGACTGGGATTTGCGCCATTGGACAAGCCAAACCAGTAGTCAAAACCGTGATCCTGGAGTGAAGGCTTTTTCCGTTTGCCGGAAGTCATGCCGATGTGCCACTTGCCAAAGTGACCCGTTGAGTATCCAGCCTTCTTAAGCACTTCCGCGATCGTCACTTCACGCTCGAGTAGATGCATGTCGTGCATGTGATCCTGCAGGACACCGTAAATGCCGGTGCGCAAATGCTGCCTTCCCGTCAGCAAGGTTGCCCGTGACGGCGAGCAAATTGCTGCACCAGCGTGAAAGTCGGTGAACCGGACTCCCTTCGCTGCCAGTCCGTCGAGCACCGGCGTCTTTACTGGTCCGCCATAACAGCCGAGATCCTGTGAACCCAGATCATCGGCCAGAAGAATGATGACGTTTGGTTTTTCGCTTCCTTGCAGAGTAATTGCGAGGCACCAGAAAAGGAGTGGGAAGGGTAAGTTTTTCATTTTTGGTTTTTCTCGGGTAACTCGAAGGTATCCGTACGGAAGGGTTCGACGGGCAGGCCGTTTTTGGAAAAGAGGTTGGGAAAGCATTCGTTTCTCCAGCAGTAGCGGGCGGCCACCGGTTCGGGGACTTCCTTGCTGGAAAGTACGATTGAGTTTTCCTTGATTCGGGCCAAGGCAGGGTGGAACTTCTTGTCGGGTCCGCAAAGGGTGAACTCGGTCGGCGCTTTGCCGTCATCGGTTTTCAGCCCGCTCGGCAGGTTTTCGAAACGGATGGTGAGTTCCGCCTTCTCGACCGAGAACTCCTTGAATCTTGGCCCGATGATGGGAATC
>CALCSP010000412.1 GCA_937893785.1 uncultured Verrucomicrobiales bacterium | reverse complement strand
CCAGAGGAAATTATCAATTCTGCGCGTATTAACCGGATGATGGATTCTGAGCCAGTTCCCGGTGCCCAGGTAATCTTGCGTGTTGCCGAGAACAACGCGCCACTTCTGCTTACCCGTGACATTGGAGCCGGCTCTGTTCTGATGTTCACCACCAGTGCTGACCGTAGCTGGAATGCGCTCGCCATACACCCTCTCTACGCCATGCTTTTACAGCAGGCCGCCACAACAATGAGCAGCCAACCTGATTCCCGGCTTACGGCATGCGGAGAGGAAATGGTGCACCGGATACAAAGCGATGCCAAGAGACTGGAACTGGTCCGGCCTGATGGCACAACTGAAACAATTCGTCCTGACCAGATTGGTCAAACACTGAACATTGAACTCACTGCGGAAACGCCTGGTATCTACAGATACAATAGTGACAACGGCAATACAGTAAGCGCTGTCGCCGCCAATATTGATGCAACCGAATCCAATATTCGAGTTGTTGCCTCCAAGTCACTGGAAAGCGAGCTAGACAATATGGGACTGACGGTAATTGACCCGGGCAGCTCAGCCTCCGATGCCATAAAAAAAGAGCGGCGTGGAAGTGACCTCTCCAGCATTCTACTGACACTGGCAATTCTTTGCTTCCTGATTCAATCGGTTATCGCAAAAATATTCACCAAAAAAATAAGCCGTGGCGAAACAGATGTTGCCGCCTCTCTGCAACTCAGCCAGGTCGCCGCCGCACGTCGCACCTAAACCAAGTGAAAGGGTTTCTATAATGCTTAAAGGACTATTAGGACTCGACCCATCGGAAACAGTATCCGGAGCAGAGCTACACCTACGGGGTGGCTGGCTCTTGGCACTCCTTCTGATCGCCGGCGCCATTCTCTTTACCCTCTACCTTTATCGCTCGGAAAGACGTCTTCCCCGCCGGCGCCGCATGGTCATGATTGCCTGCCAGTTTCTGGCACTCTTAACCTTGATCATCATTGTCCTAGAACCTGCCGCCGAAGTGAAGGTTTCACGCTCATATAAACGCGACATGATTGTGCTGCTTGATACGTCTAGTAGCATGGCCACCAAGGACAATTACACTGGCGCTAATGCAGCAGAGATCAAGGACGTTGCCAGCCTTCTGGGCAAACTCCCAGCGGAACAATCTGCCGCCGCCCCCCTTAGCAATGCTGAGACCGAGGCACTGAAAAAGGATATTGGTGAGCCCACACGACTGGACCTAGCACGCTCGGCACTCACTGGCCCCGGGGAAAGCCTCCTGCAGCAACTCGAAAAGGAATACAACTTAAGTTTCTTTGCCTTTGATGGAAACCTGAAGTCAGGGGGAGCTGGGGATGAACTTCAGCAATCACTCAATGACCTCGTTGCAGATGGCGAGAGTACTCAAGTGGGTAGCGCCATTGATACTGCACTCGGGCGCTTTGCGGGCAAGGAGATTGCTGGCATGGTTGTTGTCAGTGACTTTATCTCAGTAGAAGGCAAGGATCCAATTGAGGTTACTAATACGCTGAAGGGAAGAAATATCCCAATCTATACAGTGCCGGTAGGCTTACCAAGCCCTCCTGATATTCATGTCAGGAAAATCATTGCTCCTGAGGTTGTCTTCAAGGGGGACCGCGTACTTT
>CALCSP010000411.1 GCA_937893785.1 uncultured Verrucomicrobiales bacterium | reverse complement strand
TGCTTCTCTCCAACGCTCAGCTTCACACCGCGCTCGCCAACCCTTGTATCCAATCCGTCAGGCAGCTTTCTGACAAAGGCATCTGCATTGGCAACCTCAAGCACCTGCCAAAGCTGTTCTTCTGAGGCATCCCTGCGAGCAATAAGAAGGTTTTCGCGAACCGTCCCGTTGAACAGGAAACTCTCCTGCGTCACATAGCCAATCATCCCACGCAAAGAACCCTTATCCAGCTGGTTGATTTCATGCCCATCAATCATGATCTGCCCGCTGGTATATTCGTAGAAGCGGGTCAATAAGTTAATGACCGTAGACTTTCCTGCACCCGTGGGCCCAACCAAAGCAACCGTTTGCCCAGGTTTGGCCTCAAGGTTTACTGCACTAAGAGTCGCGACTGCCTCACCGTAAGCAAACCCGACATCAACATAACGTACATGCCCGCGACAGGGTTGGGATAGATGAATACCATCATCCAGTCCCGGTTCATCAACTGCATCCAGTATCTCAAAAACCCTCTCACCGGCAGCCCTTCCCGACTGAAGCATCTGGTTAAGTTGATGCAATTTACTAACCGGCTCATAAAAAAGGGTAAGATAAAGAAGGAAAGCAGTAATCTCGCCGGAAGTCATCTGGCCATCGATAACAAACTTTCCACCAAAGCCCATCACCAGAATAAAACCAACTCCTCCAATGAAACTCATTGAGGGGTTGTATATCGCCCAGGCAAACATCGTGCGCAGCGTAGCCTGACGCACTTTGTCACTAGCTGCATCAAACCGTTCGTGCTCCTCCTTCTCCATTGTATAGGCCTTAATTTGCCTAATTCCGGCCACATTGTCATGAAGCAGCGCATTCATCTCGGAAGTGGCCTTGCGAACTGCGCGATAACGATCACGCGTGCTCGTGTATATCAGGGCACCAATAAAGAGTATAGGAATAGGAACCAGCGCGATTGCTGCCAGCAATGGGTTAATAAAAAACATCACAATGCCGACGGCAATAATCTGCAGTAAAGCAACCCCACCCTGCTCAATCCCATCAATAAGCACCCTCTCCATCGCGGTAACATCCTCCGCTACCCGCGTCATAATGTCACCGGTGGGGCGGTTATCAAACCAGCTTAAGGGAAGCCGCTGGAGTTTAGAATAGAGGTCACTGCGGATGTCAAAAATGACTTTCTGCTCAAAGGTATTATTAAGCATGATCCGCATCGAATTAAGGAAATCCCTGCCAAAGTAGGCACCTAGGGCTACAAAAACCCAGCCCAACAATGCTCCCGAATCCTTCGTCGGAACCACCTCATCAAGGATGATCCGGGCCACGTTGGGAAATACGATGGCCAGCAACGTACCCACTACTGCACACAGTAACTGCATCGAAGCAAGCTTTGGGTAACGCTTGAGATAGGCAAAAACGCGTAGGATCGTCTTCATGGTTGTTCCCGTGTATAACAGTTAAAAAGGCTAGATAAAGCCTATAGAGCGCTCGATATCAAGCACGCTCCTGAAAGAAAGCACTGGCATCACGCCAACTTGCGTTCAGATTTGGATAACGTGAAGAAATTCGCAAGGTTTGCGCGTCCAGCAGAAAGCTTCCTGCACGCTCCCTCAAGAGCGGTGCGTTTTGGTGTCCTAATAGCAACGCTTTGCTGCCTTGGGTTTCTGTATTTTGCCGAAAAGCCCTGGGTCATCGCAATACAAGAGCAGCAATTAGCAGCAACCGGTGCAAAGCCCCTGCTGGATAACTACATAGCCCGGGGCGTGTGGCTAGGTTTTGCAGGAAGTTCGCTCGCTGGTCTTCTCCTCATCCTCACATGGAAACGCTGGTGCCTACCAATCAGGCCCTACGACCGCCGGAGTAATCCTGCAGTTGAAAACATAGGGATGCCCTTATTTCTCGGCCTGCTCGCCGCCATAACCATCCTCGGGGGCGCCGTCCGCTGGAATCTGGCAAAGAAAAGTCTTTGGTGGGATGAAATCTGGTCCGTAAAGTTTGCCTCACTTGGGTATCTTAAGGAAAAAGATGATACTCCCGGGGAATTTCGATTCATTAAACGAAACTGGGATGAGACATTATGGAACTATAGGAAACCCACTAACCATCCTCCCGTCTCAGCTCTCTCCCGGATGTCTCAGTCTATATGGAGAAAAATCTCAAACGCCGAGGACCACAGTTTCAATGCGTTGGCAGTAAGGATGCCAACCTTTGCTGCTGGACTCGCATCCATACTCGCCATAGGACTCCTGGTCAGGCGCTGGGGATTTAGCTCAGGTGCACTAGTTGCAGCCTTGTTTCTGGCCGTGCACCCATGGCATATTCGTTATGGAACGGAGGCCAGATCCTACAGCTTAGTCGTGTTATGGGTAATACTGGGCTGCCTTTGGTTAACTTATGCGATAGGAGACAAACGGAGCCGTTGGCATTTCTGGCTGCTTTTTGGGTTTAACCAGCTACTGATCACCTGGAGTTTACCCAACGGGTTTTGGTATGCGGCTGCTTTTACCATTGCCGGCATTATTGTGATTTTTCGGCAATGGAATACCCCTAATGAAAGGCAAAGTGCAATCTTCCGTTTACTCGCCGCAAATGTCATGGCAGCCATGGTATTCCTGCCGCTGTTCATGCCCAATGTCCTGCAGTTTCTCGACTGGGCTCCTATTAATGATCATGCGATGCTCACATGGTCTTCGCTAAAAAATGCCGTATGCCAAATGGCCTTTGGCATGGATATATACAGTGGTGCCGGCATTGAATCAAAAGGCATTGGCTCGCTCTCAATGGAGTTAGATTCATTCCCTTGGATAACCTGGCCAACAATCCTGCTCTTGTTCAGCAGTGTTCTTTTTGGAGCAATCCGCCTTGGCATAAACCGGCCTGGAGCCACGGTAATGCTCACCGCCGTCATCCTTGCCACAATAGCATCGTTGATACTAACAAAAATTGCCGAGCAGCACTTCTATCATCGCTACATCATTTACGCATTAGTACCTACCGCTATCTGGTTCGGAATCGGACTGACGGGACTAATCAGATCAATCACTTCAACACCAGCCTTATCTATCCTTTTTACCATTCTGCTAATTGGCCTTTACCTTTTCACAACACGTGCCCCCCGCCAGTTGCTGACTTCCCGGCCATACGCTCCTTTTGCAGATATCGCTGTTCACCTTGAACACCTGGAGAAAAACTCAAGTCCACCTGTCCACTTAATCGCCTATGGGCTGGGCGGCAGAATGATGCAGGTATATTACCCAAAGGCACACTTCGCAAAAAATCTGGCCGGGTTAAAAAAAGAAATCGCTGTTGCTAAAGAACATGCTCGCCATCCAGTTGTCGTGCTGGGTTACGAAAACCTCAATTCACGGTTACCAGAATATAGAGATGGTTTTGCAATACTTGACGAACCAGGTGCATTCCATGAATCCCGAACCTTTACTGGTATTGACGCAATGTTTTACTTCCGCATCCTTGAAGCTCTGTCCCCAAAATACGGCGGAAAACCTCACAAGGAAAGTGCCCCGTCTATTCATCCCAACGGTTAACAACTCAAACTACCCTATAGATCACTTCCATCCGCATCAAGGTAATCACTCCATTCAGAAGGCAATGAAACCTTCTCAATAGAACTGGCAATCCTGCCCTCAGCATTAGGATCAAACACCATTGAGGTTCCATAAACCATCACCACATCCTGCGCACTTGCAGAGCGCATGGCATGGGATACGCCGGCAGGAATCACCACACCAAAACCCTTGCCTCCCCCATGGTCATCACCATCAATATGAAAATGCATCACTGCACGCGGCATACCGGCACGTTCATCAATCAGAATTAACTCAACCAGCCCACGAACAAAAAACATCACATCCCATTGTTCCCGATCATATGGCCTGATTGAC
>CALCSP010000410.1 GCA_937893785.1 uncultured Verrucomicrobiales bacterium | reverse complement strand
ACGGTGACTCTAGCTCGCGCGGCTCAGTGATATCATAACAAAAATCATAACACGCCTCCAAGCTCAACTCAGGCACTGATTCTAGCAGCGTTCTGACCTCAGCTGGATTATAAGTGCGAAATTTCCAATTTGTCCTGACTGTCTTTTCTTTTCCCTTATCCCTAACATTAAGCACACAGCACATATGCTCAAGGCGAGCATCAGGGTCAGGAGGCTCAGAATCGATGACACATTCAACCTCTGTTCCATTTCTTACACCATTCCACTCTTCTCGCTGGGAAACCTGCTTTGTATAATCAGATAAGTGAAAGCCTAAAACATAAATTGCACCCTCTTTAAGGTGACGCGCGACTTGACGAAGGTGGGCTCTGGCAGATTCTTCATCCAGAAGATACTTAAATGTGCTCACTAGGCAAAAAGCCATATCGAAATCACGGCAGATCTCGAATCGCTCCATTCCCATCTGATATAGGCTCGGCTCGAATCCAGATTCGATAAGTCTATTCTCTGAAAACTCTAGCATCGCAGGTGAGATATCGAACCCTGTCACATTATGCCCCATATTGCTTAGCGCATGGAGAAGTCGACCGCTACCACAAGCTGGTTCAAGGATTTCAATTACCTTGGGACGAACAATATCAGAATGTCTATCAAAGGCTTGTTCAAGAAATTCAG
Source organism: uncultured Verrucomicrobiales bacterium (assembly GCA_937893785.1). GTDB lineage: Bacteria > Verrucomicrobiota > Verrucomicrobiia > Verrucomicrobiales > DEV007 > CACIUL01. Next base: position 3,291 of record CALCSP010000410.1, on the reverse strand, counting down.
CCTCACAAATAGTGTCCTGATCAAAAACAATGTCATAATAAAGAGGCAAATTATACCAGTCCTCTTCAACGATCTCTGACGATTGATCTTTCAAAATAAAATCACCTGATCCATCGCTGGCTACGAGAGAAGCGTCCTTGCCCTGACAATAAGCGCGCGCATCAAGAGGAAGTCATTCGTTCAAGTATAGAATCTCCCATTTGGGATGTTGTTAGCTTATGCGTGTTAGGCTCTTCGGTAAAAATATCAGACGTCCTCATGCCATCATCTATTGCAGCCCTTACAGCATTATCAATTGAGTCAGCCGCCTGATGGCAACCAAGTGAGTAACGGAGCATAAGAGCGGCAGAAAGGATCTGAGCACAGGGATTTGCAATCCCCTCTCCTGCAATGTCCGGTGCAGAACCTCCACTAGGCTCATACATGCCGTAATATAATCCGTTCCCCTTATTCTCGCCGAGACTGGAACTGGCCAGCATTCCCAAAGAACCTGCAATCATAGCCATCTCGTCACTGAGTATATCTCCAAAGAGATTGGGAGCCAAAACTACATCAAATTCTCTCGGTCTGCGAATCAACTGCATTGCCGCATTATCAACATAAAGGTGGTCGAGTTGCACATCCGGGTAATCAGCGGCAACCAACTCAACTGTCTCCCGCCAAAGAATGCCATTGCGCAGCACATTGGCTTTATCAATTGATGTCAGTTTTTTTCCCCTAGTCATGGCCGCATTAAACGCCACATGAGCAATACGCTCGATCTCTGACTGATGATAAACCATTGTATCAATTGCCACCTTTCCATTTTCCTCCTCACGTATTTCTTTGGGTGCACCAAAATAAATGCCCCCGGTCAATTCTCGAACACAAAGGACATCAAAGCCTCCTTCAACAAGGTCACGGCGCACAGGTGATGCATGAACAAGCGAAGGGAAACAGACGCTCGGCCTTAGGTTAGCAAAAAGGCCAAAATGTTTGCGTAAAGGTAGAAGAGCCCCCCTTTCCGGCTGCTCATCAGGAGGAAGGTTTTCCCATTTTGGGCCTCCAACCGAACCAAACAGGATTGCATCAGATTGCTCACACGCTTTCAGAGTCACCTCAGGCAATGGAGTTCCCAACTCATCGATTGCAGCCCCTCCAACTGGTTGCTGGTCGAATTCAAAATTTATCTCAAAAAGGCTCGAAACTTTGTCAAGAACACGAAGCGCTTGAAACATAACCTCCGGACCTATCCCGTCTCCGGGAAGGACAGCAACACGATGAACTTGTTTTTCCATGAACTGCGAGAATCGACGCAATAACGGATTGGTCAATCACGAATATTCATTCCGTGAGCGAGTTGCACGAAATCTTTTACCATTGAAGGATCTTTGATCCCTGGAGATGATTCCACCCCGCTTGCCACATCAACTGCCGCAGGACTTACCTGAGCAATAGCTGACTGCACGTTGTCTGGTCGTAAACCACCGGCTAGAACGACACTGCATCCCGGACTTTCTGTGACAAACCTTTGGCCAAGACTCCATTCAAATGTCATACCACTTCCCCCATATTCACCTGGGCAATATGCGTCAAGCAAAACAGTTGATGCTTGAAAATTGCTTACGATATCGAGTGAAGACTCATCACGAACAGTGAAGGCTTTCATGCATGCAAAACCTTGAGACATTTCCAGATAATATTCCTGCGTTTCATCTCCATGAAACTGAGCAGAATGAATGACTCCATTTTCAATCAAACGCACGACTTCATCGCGTTCGGCATTGACAAAAACACCAATTCTTTCGACAGACGTAGGGATATCACTCACCCATGCACTTAGTTCCTGTGGATTTAAATAACGCTTTGACTGAGGCCAGAAATTAAAGCCAAGTGCATCTGCCCCAACATCGCAGGCGAATGCGGCATCACTAAAAGTTCGCACACCACAAATCTTGACTCCTACGTGGTCTTTCTGAACTAGGTTCGGCTTCATTAGGATCCTTCTTTATCAGCATTGGCTGCATTCAATGCTGTTACTTGTTTAACCGTTGAAACAATTCGCTCAATACTAAGCGGCCTCCCTAAAACACCTTTAACACGAGCCTCTCTATGAAGAGCCTCCGCAATTCCGGAATGCTCCGGATCAGCAATGTAGATCACACCCGGACAGGACTTAATTTCACGGTGGCAGGAAGCCAATACCTTTACGAGAAGACTATAAAGAAGCTCCCCTTTTATAACCGGTAAGCCTAAACCAAATATAAACAGGTTATATGGGCGCTGCAGAGCTAATTCGAACGCGTATTCCGCATTTGGAGTTGTATCGACCTTGCACGAAGTAAAATTCTCGAGAGTTTCACGCAACAGACGCAATGTTCCAACATCCTCATGAACAGCTAGGATCCGGGAAAGCTCCTGTTTGCTATTTTCTTCTAACTCTGGCATCTGAATGAGTATATCTTTACGCGACTTCAAGGATAAAGCCACCCTCAAAGAACTGCTGTGCCAGATTCCAAAAAACCATATCCCGGCCCGATCATCATAAGGGGAGCCCGTCAACACAACCTCAAGAATATTGATGTAGAAATACCCAGGAACCAGTTGGTTGTTATCACTGGGCCAAGCGGCTCAGGAAAATCTTCACTGGCCTTTAATACCCTCTATGCTGAAGGACAAAGACGCTACGTGGAAAGTCTATCCACTTACGCAAGGCAGTTCCTTGATCAACTCGAACAACCAGATGTTGACTCTATTGACGGACTTTCTCCATCAATAGCAATTGAGCAAAGAGCATCCACTCCGAACCCGAGGTCAACGGTGGCAACGGTAACCGAGGTCTATGATTATCTTCGGCTTCTTTTTGCCGCAATAGGCGTGCCCCATGACCCTGAAACCGGTGAAAAAGTTGAAAAATTAACACTCGCGCAAATTGTTGACAAGGTTCTTGAGCTGAAACCACTCACACGAGTCATGATACTGGCCCCTGTAGTCAAGGCCCAGGCAGTAAATCCTTCCACCGTCATCGAGCGGCTTAAAAAGAACGGCTTTGTTCGCGCCCGAATAAATGGTGATCTTATTGAACTCGATAATCCTCCAAGAAGATACAGTTCAAAGGATAAACATTCGATCGATGTTGTTGTAGACAGACTTGTAATTAAAGACGGCATTGAGTCACGACTTGCTAGCTCTGTGGAAACGGCACTTAAATGGGGAGAGGATGAGGTTCATGTATACTCACAACTGAAAGACGAGACACCGTGGACGCTGCAAGAATTCACTACGGCATTTGCAAACCCTCAGACCGGGTTT
>CALCSP010000409.1 GCA_937893785.1 uncultured Verrucomicrobiales bacterium | reverse complement strand
TGGCTACGCAGAAGGTGATGAAGCAACACGTGTCGGATTCATTGACACCAACCCGGAAGCTCCAGGCACACAAAGGAATGCCTGTACCTATTTCAGAACCACAGTGACACTTCCTGATCCTGGGTCATATTCATATTTCATCATCAAACTTAAGTATGATGACGGTGCTGCTGTATATGCTAACGGTGCAGAAGTAATACGAACCGCAAATCTGCCAACCGAGGCCGGGTTCGACACTTATGCAACCAGAGGAACACCGAATGAGAGAGCATTTTTTGAGTTCCAGATTCCCAGCTCAAAATTCGTCGACGGCGTGAATACTCTGGCTGTTCAAATTCATAATTCCTCACCAGCCAGCTCAGACATCAGCTTCGACTTAGTCTTACGCGGCGAAGTCGATGCAAGCAACGGTGACAGGATCACTAAACCTATAACCATCGATGAGCCGGGCACACTGCGAGCAAGGTCTTACAATACGGCTACCAAGCAATGGAGCGCGCTTAATGAAGCATTCTTCTCAGTAGGATCTGTCCCGGCAACGGCATCAAACCTCACTATCTCCGAGCTTCATTACCACCCGTCTGAACCATCAACTGCCAAAGAAATAGCAATCTCGTCTGATCGCGATGACTATGAATTTCTCGAGCTTTTAAATACTGGCGCTAACCCGATCGACCTAACACAGGTCTATTTCACTAGCGGCATCAATTTTGCCTTCCCCGAAAACACGATTCTCGACCCCGAAAAACGATTGGTTATCGTGCGTGATCTGCAAGCTTTTACAGCACGCTATGGCAACGATGACAACATTATCATCGCCGGGCAATACACTGGGCGGTTGAGTAATGACGGCGAACAAGTCACCTTATTCAGTGATACAGGAGGTGAAATAATTAACTTCATCTATAATGATCAACTACCATGGCCAACTCTAGCAGACGGTGTGGGCCATTCACTCGTCGCCGTTAGCCAGAACCTTGTAAATGCGCAAAGCTGGGCAGCACATGCCCTCCCGGGAGGTGCTCCAGGTTACCCTGATGAGATCACCACAAGCGGATATCTTGCCTGGAAAAACTCCAATAATATCAGTAACGATCTTGGAGATCCAGATGGTGACGGTATCCTCAACCTTGCAGAATACAGTTTCGGGACTAATCCACGTGTCGGCAACAGTTCCAGGGGCCCGATAACCTCTGTCATTGAAATTGACGGGCAGCGTTTCCTAGCAATCACATACCAAAAAAATGCAAATGCTGACGACATCGTCATTGACGTGCAAAGCAGTGAAGACTTCATGCAATGGACTAATGAGGAAGATCTCGTAACTGTTTCAGAAAGATTCAATGCTGAAGAAAATACCATCACCCTAACACGCCGCATGACTTGGCCTATGCAGGAAAAGCACGCGACATTCCTGCGGGTTGGTATCACCTTCTAGAACGCCTCAAAAAAAAGACAAATAACACTTTGTCTCATAAAACATTACCTGTCCTTCTTCACGACAGCCTCTCGCACAACCTTCCTGACAAATTGTTCACCTACCGGATTGGTAAACCAAGTACCCCCAATGGGGGGCGCAAGATGCCAGCGAGTCATTAGGTCAATGCCAATACAATTACGTGCATCGCGCAGAATCTCATCCACGCTCATTCCCACACGATAAACTGCGACACACTCTTCTTCGCTATTAAGCAAGAGCGACAAGGGAAAGTCACGCTTCGGACTACGTTCAAAGAGCGCCGCCTGCCATCGAAAAATTGCTTCCTTCGATTCTTCAACGATAAATCCCCATTCCCAGCTAAACTCGCATTTCTCAATCATATCATAAGCCTCTCCCGCATTATTGATACCGTTTGACGACAATGCCAATACCCTGACTCCTGCAGCTGCCATTTGAACTCGCCCCCTTTCAAGTTCATTAAGCAAACGAACCGATGCTTCGGATTCGCTATTCCAGAGAGTCAATAATGTAGTTTGACCATTAGCCTTAAACGAACGGATCTGTGCAGACGGATCACGAAAAGAAAGGGCCGGCAGAGGAACTGGAACCGGAAGAAGTATTCCAGAATATTGCTGTGCAATTGCGTCCTTCTTTTTCCTAACGACTGGCACCTGCTTGCTTTCCGGATCAACTGCAACACGTGAAATCCCTGTACCCTGTCTCAAAACATACCGACCACCCGTTCTGGCACCTTGAAACCTTTCAGCTTGCCCACCAGGCCAATAAACGATGAAGTCCAAATCCTTATTAATTGACCCCACTCCAAAGTGTAACCATTTGCTAGACTGCGATAAAAACATCTCCCCCGCACGAACTGAACGGAGCAATGGTTTATCACTCCCATCTATTTCCACAACAGAACCTATCCCGTCCCTGTTGCACTCAACTCCCTCCAAACGAATATAAACAGACTGCGCTCCCGAAGACTTATTTTCCATTAGCCTAATGCGAGGAGCACTACGATTGCGGAACCAGATATCCTGATCACCATCGCGGTCCCAATCACAAATTGCCATTGCTCGTCCATCATCATCGAAATCAATGCCACTTAATGAAGAGATATCCAAAAATCGTCCCCCTGCAATGTTCACGAAACAGCAGTTTCTCTCTAACCCACTCCATGAAGCACCATTCCTCACTTCCGTCATCAATTCTGCCCAGGCATGCCCATATCTGCTCAATGGTTTTCCCGACACTGAGACTGGCGGA
>CALCSP010000408.1 GCA_937893785.1 uncultured Verrucomicrobiales bacterium | reverse complement strand
CTCGGTCCCAGCCATTAACAAGAACTTCTATCGTATTGTGCGAAGTGCGACAGGGCTCTAGGTTTCAGATTTTTTTAAGCACGGCCAACCAGTCCCAGGGAAAGGGATCCTGCATCCAGTTTGGGGGGGCATGAAATTCCGTATTCCAAGGATATTCAATCTTTTCAATGCCGAGGTCATTAAAATGGAAGCGCCTTGCGGTTGCTGTGATTTCAGGTTTGAGATAATGTTTGGTGGGGACTTCGCCACAATCCAGTATTCCTTCACGAGCAATCCGGGATCCGTCACTGACCGGTTTGCCGAACCCTGTCTGTAATGCCTTTTCGGGAGGTTGTTTGTCACGAAGGTTCCATTCGATAAGTCTGTGTCTTGCCAGTAAGGCTGATTCAAGGGCAGGCACAACGATGGCAACATGTCCGCCAGTACGGACAGATAAGGAGAGATTTTCCCACATCAATTCACGTTCGGAGAGGGAAGCGGTGATAATGACATTTACGCAAAGCACAAAGTCGGCTGGTGGCACATTGGGCGGAGCTTGGCGCATATCACAGGTTTCAAATGTCAACTGGCGAAGATGGGTATGGCGATTGCGTGCGTTTTCCAGCATGGCTGTGGAATAGTCACAAGCATGAACCTCGCCGAAATGCTTTGCCAACAACGGCAGAAATTTGCCCACACCACAACCGATATCGATTGCCAGTGCTTGCTTGTGGCCAAAGCGCCTAATTAAACTGCCGACTTTTCCTTTGTGGTCATTTTCAAAGACACTGAGGACTTCTCCTTCGTAGTCTCCAGCTGCCTGTTTCCAGTCCCCAGGTTCCATCTATTTGTGGTTTGTTTTTTCTTTGGGAAGGTAACCGAGCGATATCAGAAAGGCGTCCATTTTTGCGATCGTGCTCCTGTAAGCGGAACCGTCTCCACGACCAAAGTTAAAGAACCCGTGCTTGGCATCATTATATGTATGTAACTCACAACGTCTCCCGTTTTTTTGCATAAGCACTTTGAAATCATGTGCATTTTGATACGGCACCGTCGTATCGGCCTTACCATGGAAAATGCAGGTCGGTGGTGTTCCATTTGATATATGATGCAATGGTGAGATTTCCTGCCATCGGCTCCCGAGTTTTTTGCTCCCATAACCTTTGGCTGAGGTATCACAAACAGGGTTGAATAAAACCATTGCAGATGGCTGAGAGGAAATGTTTACGTTACCCTTTTCAAAGCCTTTAATCGTTCCGGTACAAGCTGCAACATGTCCTCCAGCTGAGCCTCCACCGGCTATGACCTTGGTCGGATCAATTCCTAATTGGGCTGCATTTTCACGAACCCATCTTATTGCGGATTTCCCATCCTCAACGCACGCAAAAGGGTCTGTTCCGTGACTTTTCTTTGTTCGATATTCAGCACTAATTGCCACGACCCCCTTTTCAGAAAGGTGCTCGCAGTGCGGATAGAATTGAGCTGGTGTGCCTCCAACCCATCCTCCACCAAAAAAGAATACGATACAAGCGCGACGATCCCCTGTTTTCCAAGCTGCAGGTTTGTAGACGTGCAACTTGAGGTCATTGCCCTCTACTTTCTTGAATACAAGTTTTTCGGCAGGTTCTCTGGCAGCGCTAAAAACAGGCGAAGCAATGATAAGCAAAGCGAGCAGTCTAGAGAATCGGGTCGAATAACTTGGCATGATCCAAGTTGCATGGGGTGGAGTCCTTTGGCAAGGAATCCGCTTGTCTCGATCACTTTACTTTTGACGTCCGGTATTGAAGATTTCCTGAATTTCGTTTGAGTCAAGAGCTCGCCCGAAAATGGCTATTTCATCAATGCGGCCAGAGAGGTTTCTAACAGGCCTTTTGCCATTTGGGAGTTTGCCGGCGAAATTACCGATTTCTAAGTCGCCAAGAGCCAAAGGGAGTGTTCTTTTTTCGCTGGATTTAGATTGGCCTGGTCCCCAAGAGCGATGTGTTGATATCTGCTGACCATTAAGCAGATGCTTTATAGAAGTGTTGACTGAGTCATAGATGATCACAACATGTTGCCAACTGTTCATGGAATTGGAGGTGAAGGCTACGGGCGAATTATAATGGTGAATTTTGTTTTTATCATTAGCCCTGACAGAAAAACGAATCCTTCCATCACGCAAAATAGACCAATCGAATGCACCGATGTCTCTACTATGGCTGGAAAGAAGTGATACGGCTTGAGTTCTTGGAAGGGTGTCTAAGCGGATCCACGCACTTAAAGTCAGTATTTCGTGGTTTCCGTGGGAGTTGACTTTTACACGGTCGCTAGCCCGACTGAACTCAAGGGCGCCCTTGCTTGGCCAGCGCCCATTAGTCCAGCGGCATCCTACAATTGCACCATGGCTGAAGATGTCCTTGTAGGCTGCTTGATTGACTAATTGGCGCTCTCGTGGTCCCTGATCCTCAAAAGTGTAAAGTGCCAGAATGTCTGCGTCAGCACGCATCCTTTCGGCTAGGTGCATCCATTTATGATGGCGTAGTGTGGTATTCTCCAGAGCATTATGGGCAATGTCATCATAGGACACAAATGCCATTGAGTTAGCATCCATCTTTCGGGTGCCATTCACCTGAATACTTAAGGCTTCTCCGGGTTTTAATTTTTTTATCGATTTGCCTTTTTTGATTGAGCTTGCCTCGTGGATTTCCACCTCGCCCAAAAAGCAGTGAATTTCTGTCACGTGTCCATCTTGCTCGATACTGACACCAAATTCTCCGGTTTGGTCAACCATTTCAAGCTGAGATGTTCCTAATGTAAAACCGTTAGACTGTTTTGGGATATTGGCGCGGATTCTTCCTTCGCCGAGCAGCGCACTATTTTCGGAAGTAAGATCCAGAACCGAAGGTCCCTCTAGAATAATGCGGGTGCCACTGTAGAATTCGATTTCGGCAATTCCGGACTCAAGTATCAATTCACCGAGCGGAAGAATGACTCCGTTTTCCAGTGGTTGGAGTGTGCCATGTCCAAAACTGGCATCGACAGTACCCATGAGAATAGCCACTCCGTTATCCACCGAGATTTCAGCGACTTCGGTTGCTTGTAATTGAGGAGTGGCTAGTGGGTTCTTCTTTCCGGAGAAAAATGCAATGGAGCCTGCAATGAGCATGAGGCCAGCCGCAGCTGCAAACCATGGGAGCGGTCTCCATTGAGGGGTGAGAATTTGCTTGGTGGTTTTCCCTCTGTAGAAATGGGATGTAGTAGCAGAGATATCAAGGGGAACAGTTTTGCGTCCCACCTCAATAAGTTGCGTGGCACTGCATTCCAAGTCTGTATCTGCGCACATCTGGGTGTAATCCAGATAGAATTCACAGGCTTCAGGATCACCTCTCAGGATAGTTTCAATACGGGAAGCATCCGCACGGGTGGCGGTTCCGTCATGTAGAGCAGAGAGTAGTTTCTCAAGCTCCACATATTTCTCCAGTTTTCTCTTCATTATAACCCTGTTACCTCTTGATGACTTCGATCGCTCATTTCTCAACCTGATTCTCTGGTTGAGAGCGTTTTTTCAATACAAATCATTAGATTATGGCGGATGCGGTAAAGGGTTTGTGAGATCGCACCCACGGTTCGATTGGCTTCGGTTGCGATTTTTTGCACCGATGCTCCCGGTTGATAGCGGGCTTCCACCAGTTTGCGGTGGTGCTCAGGGAGCTTCTGCAGGCATTGCCGCAGTGCATTGTTACGGTCGCGGACTCCTTCTTCTGCGATGCGTTCATCATTGCGTTCTGCGAGGTAATCAAGGATATCGTCATCAAAGACAAGTTTTTCTCTCGCCATTTTTCGCCGGAAGGCAAGGACATGGAAATAAGCCACCCGGCATGCCCATGCGTTAAAATTAGTGCCTTCCTCAAAATTATCGGCCTTTCTCCAGAGGGTAATGTTGGTTTCCTGGAGAAGGTCTCTAGCTCTATTGCGATCAGGTATCAGCGAAACGATGTATCCATAAACTGTTCCCTGTGCCTCGGTGAGAAGCCGAACAAATTCCTCAGAATCGGGTTCCATGTTTTCCAGTGATGTCTAGTTGGTCTCTACCCACACACTAGCATAATCACAACCAGAGTAAAACCAACTCAAGCGCGTTGAGAACGGGTTTAATGATGTTTGGAAACGGGCCACAACAATCGTAAAAGAGTGGTTGCTTTCCTACAGGCAGGGCCCTCAAGAATGATGTCTGAGCACTACAGGCTACATGAAGCATGCAGCGGCCTTTAAGGTCCTCCTAAGCAGGTTATTGCCTAGGGCGCCTGAGAAGTGCCAGATTCGTTTCCTGGATCAGTGCTCTCTTTTTCTTGCGCTCAGGGATTAAGATGAGAGCTAGTCCACTCACGCTTGCAGAGATTAAAAGAATCAAGTCGATATCCACTTTACCATCCTTGATGAAGGCACTTTCTTTTTTAATCTTAAGAGAAGTTTCGAGTCTTCTCGCATCGTTCTCAAATAGCTTTTTTTGTTCGCTTTTGGCGCTAAAGATTATTTTACCATTGGCGGAGATGGATCCGCTGTTGGCGATATCTTCATAGGGAAAATCAAATGGCTTGTTGAGGGTATTTGCCGGAAATTTGGAAGCGGAAAATGAATGGAAGTGAAAGTTGCGCCATGTGGTTTGATTAAATCCATTCAGAAATTCCCATCTTGCCCTGAGGGTACGATCCTGATTTTGCTTAGACCAAGTCATT
>CALCSP010000407.1 GCA_937893785.1 uncultured Verrucomicrobiales bacterium | reverse complement strand
CAGAAAGAACCGGTAATACTCCATATCATTACCGAGAAGGGTCGTGGATACAAACCTGCGCTTGAAAAACCCGACAAATTTCACGGTCTAGGCAAATATAAGGTGGACACTGGTGAAACTGCTGCCAGCAAAACACCGACCTACTCAGAGCTCTACGGAAGATTTCTAACTGATTTTGCACGAAAGGACAAAGAAATCACAGCCATTACTGCAGCGATGCCAGGTGGCACAGGGCTTTCCGCATTCCGCGATGATCCCGAGGTTAGTGATCGGTATTTTGATGTGGGCATTGCAGAAGAACATGCCGCACTGTTTGCATGCGGCTTGGCCACTCAGGGCATCAAGCCATTCCTGACAATATATTCAACATTCATGCAACGGGCATTTGATATGTTGATACACGATATTGGTATACAGAATCTTCCCGTTAGACTCTGCATGGACCGGGCTGGGTTATCAGGTGATGATGGCCCAACACATCACGGGCTATTTGACATTGGTTATTTGCGACACGTCCCAAACTTCGTGTTTATGCAACCCAAAGATGAAGAGGAATTTATTGATATGCTCTGGACAATGGCGTGCCACAATCACGGACCCATTGCCGTTCGCTATCCTCGTGGTGCAGGAACCGGTGCAAAGCCAAAACCCAATCCGGAATTGCTCCAGATCGGCAAAGCTGAGATCGTAGCCGATGGCCATGATGTTGGCCTTATTGGCCTTGGACACCTTTTCTCTATGGCCGAAGAAACAAAGGAAAGACTCTCAGCCATGGGATTTTCTGTAGGTTTGATGAACCCACGTTTCATCAAGCCTCTTGACGCCAGGGCAATTGAGGAAATGGCATCCAAGGTAAAGGTGATCTGCACCTTCGAGGACCATGTTCTCAAAAACGGCTTTGGTGCTGCCGTCATCGAACACCTCCATGATGCCGGTATCACTACCCCGGTAGTAAGAATAGGATGGCCAGATGAATTCATCGAGCATGGGAACATTCCCGCCTTACGTGACAAGCATGGGATATCAGCCGAAAATGCCGTCACAAAGGTCACCCGTCATCTTGAAAAAAAAACGGCAAAAACGAGCGCCCTAAAGAATATTGCCAGCACTTGATTGAAGGCAATTAGCAATCTGAAATTCGCTGCTAGGGGAGTTCCCTAATGCGAATGTTCCTAAATTCTACGGGAGATCCCTCGCTCTCGAGGCATAAGTAGCCCTCTGCCGGATCACAACCGGTTCCGCCGGAAACCTCTTCACCATTCACCCACAATCGCACCTCACCATTAATGGCCCGTATATAATAGTGATTCCAATGGTTAATTCCCTTTGTGAGCTCCTTACTTGGGAAGCTGCGTTTACCATTTGGAGCCACTGGCGGAAAGGGCTTCATTTTTGCGGGTCCGGTTGGGAAAACGTCTCCATGTGAAGTGAACCAGTCAGCAGGCTTTTTGTGCTTCTTTGTGTATTTCTCTGCATAACCTAAGTCTAAAACCTGCACCTCTATACCATGCGGCAACCTACCCTTACCTGCTTCCGGGTTTTTTATGGAAGCAGGACTTGCCCAAACAAAGACCCCAGAATTACCGCCATCCTTCTTATGCATCCACTCACAAACCAGTTCGAAATTCTTGATCGTTTCCTTCATGCGTATTACCCCAACAGGTTTACCTGTACAAAAAGCATGTGAACCCTTCCATTGCCATGTATCTGCAGCACAATTGACATTCACAAAGTCCTCGCCATTTAAGGTGCGCCAACCCTCACCATTACCATCGATGATAGCCTTCTTTAAAATGTTGTTTTGTGATGAATTAGTTTCGCCATGACCAAGCTGGGCAAGCTGTATAACAAAAAAACAAGAAGCTACGGAAACAATAAAATAAGAAAAATGGCGTTTCATGATTATCTACACCGATTGATATCGGGCATTAGTTATTGCGGTTATTTGATTACTAACTAGAGATCGCAAAAAATCCAAACTACTAAAAAGCGACATTCGATCAATATCACGGCTTTTTTTCCATTGGAATGCTTTGTATTATATCCAGAGCAAACAAAACCGCCCATCGGATACAGTTGTACATTCTGCATCTTATCTCAAACTTAGAACCCATGATTTTATGAGCCCACTATTTAAAAGATTTTTTTTAGCGCTAATGATAGCATCAACCAGCGTTCATGCACAAAACCCATCACCCGGAAAACAGGTAGAACAGTCATTGAAGCTAGCGTCGGGTCAGACTATTCCCTACCTGCTCTACTTGCCGCAAAAATTCGGGGAAGTTGCAACACACAAGTGGCCTGTAATCCTGTTCCTCCATGGTCGCGGCGAGAGCCGTGGCCCATTAAGCATTGTCGCCAAGTGGGGCCCTCCGAGAATGGCTGCAAGAGGAGACGATTTACCATACATCATCATTTCCCCTCAATGCCCAAATGAACAGCGATGGACTTCTCCCAAACAGGTGACGGGTGTCCTTGATTTACTTGCCCATATCAGCAAGAACTTTTCAGTGGATAAGCAGCGTATTTACCTTACTGGCTTAAGCATGGGAGGATACGGCTCATGGAATTTAGCAGCCAAACATGGTGAACTGTTTGCTGCAGTGGCCCCAATTTGCGGAGCAGGTAATCCCAATGATGCAGAAAAATTAAAGGAAATTCCCATCTGGGCATTTCATGGAACCGAAGATAAGGCCGTTCCTTATAAACACTCGGTAGAAATGGTGGAAGCCATCCAAAAAGTGGGAGGGAACAAAATACGCTTCACCACACTCCAGCACATTGGCCACAACAGCTGGTCTGCAGCCTATGCAACCCCGGAACTTTTTGACTGGTTCAATAAGTATCAACGCCGCCCCTAAGTGGCGTGATCTTCATCACATATCAATGCGCTCAAGGGTCGCTTTGCCCAAGTCATAATGGTCCTTGCTGACATGGGTAGGCAAGTTCGTCATTTTTTTATCAAAAAACAATTTTGCGGATTCCAAAAACCAGTTGGCCTCGACTGAATCTTTTGATTGCAGAAACAACTTTTCAGCCAGCAAAGCTTTGATGGTAGGATGATCGGGACATAACCTGAGAGCTAACCGCAATTCCTCAATATTACTCGCAACCGTGGTCCGCTCTATCCATTCAATTGGGCCCGTTCTTGAATTAGGGGACGTCGACCTCTCTGAAGGTTTTGTCATTACCCACTTGGCCCAGTTGGCCAAAACGCCCCGACTATCTTGATCAAGGATCTCATTACGTGATTTCTCAAAAGTATTAAAAGGGATAGTTAGAAGCGTTTTATCCTTTCCGAGTTTAATACCTGCAACGGCCTCGCCAAAATCACTGATCCAGGATGGAGCTTCCCCACTGATTGGAGGGAAAATATCCCACAGGAAAGCTGCACCATCTTTGAAAACAATAGATAATTGCGTGCCCGCAGGCCCAATACCAAGCTGAGCAGGAGAAAATTGACTCCATAAGTTTGTATTGCTTCCGCTTTCAATTTTAACTGTGGGCGTTAGCGATTCCTCAGATTCTATATCCCAAAGCTGCAATGACTGCTCACCGATCTCATCTCCAAATTTTTCTGAAAGGGTAACAGCAATCTCTCTTTCTCCAGCTTTCGAGTTGAAAGCTACAGCCAAAACGGGGCCCGAATGTCGCAACGGAGAACTGGTAACCAATTTCTGGTCGTCTACGCGGAAAATACGTGCCACCGAATCTATGCATCCACACAACAACCGGGATCCGTCATCATTGAAGTTCATGGATATGGCATACTTCAGCATATTGAATGGCCTATCCTGATAGGTGCCATCCTTCTGCTTCTCCAGTAGCAATCCTCCACGATTAGTGGAAAGCGCTAATCGTCCTCCGTTATCATGTATAGCCAAGGCACTAACCGCCATTTGCACCTTAAACCTCAAGGATTTCAAATTGCCGGCGCTTAAGTTCGTAACCACAAACCACTTCGCTTTTCCCTCCCTTGGGCCTTTAGATGAAGTAACGATGCAGTTACCATTGGGACCAATTTCCCAAATCCTTTCACCACCCTGACTTTCCAATCGGTGAGTGATTGTTGCCCCATTCTCTAAATTGGTGATCTTAAATTCCCTCTCTGAAAAAGAAAACAGTCGCGTCGCATCCTTGCTAAATCTGGCAAGCTGAATCTCTGAGTCATGCCTAATATCCTGACAAACAGCTGCTCTTGAATCACGGTTCAAGACTTTAAGAATCTTGGAATCAGAGACCTTGGCATACCTCTGTCCGTTAACCGACACTGCCGCTATACGGGCGCCCGGGATATCAATAGGTATACTGAGAGCCGGACTACCCTGCAAGTCCCATGACCATGCTTTACCATCAAAAGACGTAGTTACAAGGCGCCGTCCGCCATCAACAAATTCCGCTCCTGAGGGAACATCGCTATGATGCATAGATTCAGTTAGTGCCATACCACTGTTCAGATCCCAAGCTCTAGTCGTATTATCAATCGAACCTGTAATGACCGTGATACCATTCGGGCTCATCCAGATCCCATTGACTCCACCATCATGATTCAATGGCAAACCGGTTGTTGCACCTGATGCCATATCCCATATACGTGCTGAATTACCAAGATAACCTACCACGATCTTGCCTCCATCCGGACTGAATCGCATCGTGAGAACCTGATCCCCCGGGTTGGGGAAAGTCTTTAATAATTTACCATCAGGCAAGCTCCATACATTAACGGAACCATCCTCGACAGCCATTGCCATCAATGAGAAATCAGCACTGGTGTGCAACATCCTGCCGGAAGCCGAATAAGAATCCTTGAAACGCAATAGCTCTTTCCATTGCAATGGACCTTCGTCCTCTTGATCAAGATCCAGCAGAGAAACCACACGTTCAAAAGTTTGCCCCTGGGCACGCAGGCTTAAGGCCAGAACCTTTCTACCGCCTTCAGAAAATACAAATTCGCGAGGTTCTTGATCAAGTTCATGAATGCCTTCTGCTATTTGTGTATCATTAATAATATCCCAGAGAGAAAACTTTGGGGTGCCGAATTTTCGTAGCCAGTATCGCCCATTCAGGCTCAGCAGCGCCTTTCCCGCCTTGCGCTCATTAACGAGTTCTCCATTATCTGTATTCCAAAATCGCAGTGCAGAAATACAGCTTGTCATCAGTATCTTCCCTGTAGGATCAAAAGCCATCCTTGTACATCGCTCTCTACCTGGACTCAGGTCCATGGCAAGAGGGGTTCCGCTGTTCACATCCCATATGCCAATTTTCATGCCGGAGGCATAAACGGATGCAAGTTTTGTGCCATCAGGAGAAACAGCCATGGCATGAGCCGTAAACAATTTCCCTGCACCCCCTATTTGGAACGGCGCCCGCTCAGGGCGCATGAAATTTCGTGCAACCAATGTTGCCATCAGTTTCTTTGCTGCCGCTGTATTGGCAGGATTGCTTCGGATCGCCCTCGACAAATGCGCAACCGCCATTGCTGAACGATCCTCTTCAAGGAGTTTTCCGGCAAATCGAAAATCCAGCTCACTAAGAGTTTCCCTTGCCCTTAACTTGAGTTCACTCTGTTTCTGTGCCGTCTGCCTCGCTTGAGATTCCAGTTCTTTCTGTTGAAGGAACGCATATCCAAGGAAGACCGCAATAACCCCGAAAATCACCATTCCTATCCCCGCGAAGACAAGCAATCGGCGGCGGCGGTCGGCCAAAAGAAGGCGCTCTTGATCAGCCTCTGCAACAGCACGCCTTTGTTCAATATCTGCAATCCTGTCCGCAAGACTCTGCGCACTTTTAAATCGACGAAGTGGATCCATATCCACACACCGCTCTATATCCTGACGCAATAATTCATCCTCAACATCCCTTTGCCAACCGGAACCAAGTGGCTTGGCCAAATCGCCAGCAACCAATTGATAAAGTATGACACCCAACGCATAAATATCTCCCTGAACGGAAGGTTCTTGGCCAATGAGGTATTCCGGCGGCAGGTAAAGTTGAGTGCCAGCAAGGGTTGAATCACCGCTCAAGTCCATTTCCTCGGTAAATCCGGCCCTAGTGATATCCAAACGCTGTATTTCAGAGCTACTTGCTAATTGCCCAACCCCGAAATCCGCAAGGCGAGGCAGTATCTGCCCTGCTTCAACAGCGATCAGTATATTCGAAGGCTTAATATCCTTATGAATAATGCCTACCGAATGTGCCGCATCCACCGCGCAGGCTATATCGACAAACATTTTAAGCCTGTCCTCAATAGGTATTGCACCTATACCCCCACTGGACTCCGCCCACTCAAAAAGGTTCCCCGTCTCTACATATTCACTCTCCAGATAAAAGGGTGGTTCCTCAACGGAAACCTCGTAAAGGGAAACAATGTCTTTGCGTTTGCCAAGAGCATCACGCAACAACCGCAATAATGTTAACTCCCGTTTGAATGACTGTAACCGTTGAGAATCAAAACAAAATTTAAACGCACGCT
>CALCSP010000406.1 GCA_937893785.1 uncultured Verrucomicrobiales bacterium | reverse complement strand
TTGGCATTTTAGAGATCTACTCTAGGTAATCATGAAGATTGCCCTTGTGCATTATGCCTACCCGCCGGTTATCGGCGGCGTGGAGTTTGTCATGGAGCAACAGGCTGCATTATTTGTTCGCCGGGGGCATTCTGTGAAGATTGTGGCGGGTCGCGCAGAAAACAATCTTGATGGTATCACTGTTGATGAAATTGTTGAACTTTTGCCGGCTAACCCGCGTAACGAGTGCTCACAGTCAGAAATTTCCAGTAATGGTCCTGCTCCTGCATATGAGCAGTTGAAGACATACCTGAAGGAAAGGCTTGGTGAAGCGCTAGCCGATTGCCAGGTGGTAATTGTGCATAACATGATGACGATGCATTTTAACCTTGCTGCCAGTTCTGCCTTGGCTGAGTTGGCACAGGAAGACGCTGGGACAAAACGGTTCGTCAACTGGGTTCATGATATTGCGGCCATCGACGAAAATTACGACCTGAAAGGAATGCTTGGTCGTGAACCATGGAAATTGCTTACCAGCTATCCGCAGCGCTTTCAACATGTGGCCATTTCCCGCAAGCGTCAGCAACAGTATAGTGAGCTTACCGGGATTGATGATTTGCACTGCCCGGTGGTGCCAAACGGGGTGCGTTACATTAGGTTGCTTAAGCTGACAGATAATGTGCGCGGTTTGTGCCGGCAATACGGTGTCCTTTACCGGGATATCGTCATGCTGCAGCCGACCCGTATCCTACGCAGGAAGAACATTGAGCTTGGTATCCGTGTATTAGCAGAACTCAAGCGGGCCGGGCACAATGCGATCTATCTTGTCACCGGTGCTCCTGATGCACATAACCCGGTCACCCGTCAATATGGCCGCGAACTCCGAGAGTTGGCATGTGAACTCGGGGTGGATGATGAGTTTCATTTTGTTAGTGAGGCGTTTGAGGTTTCTGATGAGGATCTTGTTAGTATATACAATGCATCTGATGTTGTGTTTTTACCCAGTCGTCAGGAGGGCTTTGGGTTACCTCTCCTTGAAGCCGGAGTTTTTCGTATCCCGGTATTCTGTGCACGGATTGAGCCGATGTGTTCCATTGTTGAGAACAACATTAATCTTTTTGATCTTGATGATACGCCGAAGGAGGTTGCGTCCCGTGTGGCAAATGCCCTGTATGATGATTCCGGTTACCGGGCGCGCAAGGAGGTGATTAAGCATTACTCTTGGGAGCGGCTTTTTGATGAACGGATAAAACCCCTGCTTCTTGAATAAACACTTTAGGTGTATGCCGGTGGGATTTGGTCTTTGGCCGATACTGGTTTAATGTATGGCATGATGCGTTCTCTGGCAGCCCTTGTGATTTCCACCGTGATATGCAAAGCATCACCCCACATGGTGACTTTTAACGGAGCATGCGATGCTTCAGCTGCCGTAGCCCTGGATGCCAATACGTTCGTGGTGGCAGATGATGAAGATAATATATTGAGGATTTATTCCCTGGAAAAGCCGGGCATGCCTGTTGCCGAGTTTCCGTTGGGCCGTTTCCTGAAGACCAGCACGGACAAGAACCCGGAGGCTGATATCGAGGGGTGTGCGCGGGTGGGGGAGAGGATCTACTGGATTACTTCTCATGGGCGAAGCAAGAAGGGCAAGTGGCGTCGCAACCGCTACTTGTTCTTTGCTACTAAAATAATTAAGGATGCAGACACCTACCGAATCGAGCCGGATGGAGTGCCTTCGCGTGCGTTGCTGCCGGGATTAAGGGCTATTCCCGGGATAAACCTTTCGCAGAGCATCGGACGCATCGGCGCAGATGCTGGATCTTACTTGGCCCCGAAGGCTAAAGGTCTTAACATTGAGGCGCTAAGTGCCAGTGCGGATGGCAAGGTGCTTTACCTTGGATTGCGTAACCCTGTGCCCGACGGCAAGGCACTTTTAATTCCGCTTGAGAATGCTCCGGGGGTTGTGGACAAAGGCGAGACACCACGGTTTGGCACTCCTCTCAAAATGGACTTCGGTGGGCTTGGCCTGCGCTCAATGGATTATTCCCCCCATTTAAAAAGATACCTTGCCATTGCCGGTGCCAGTAACAGTGGTCAAACCTCGGCTTTTTTTACGTGGAGTGGTAATGCAGGTGAAAAACCCGTTTTGCTGAAATCTGCCGGTACACTAAATCCGGAGGCCCTTGCCCCGCTTCCCGATGCGGCAAGGGCTCAGATATTCAGTGATGACGGCACCGTTATGTATCAGGTTTCCCGCTCCGAATCCATCGAACCCCTAGAGGATGGAATGTGTGCATGTAAGCATCTTAAGGATCCCCGACGTAAGGCCTTTCGCTCTTTTTCTATTGAGTTTTAGAGGTGTGTTTCCTGCATGTTAGCAATCTTCTTGGATATTGTTAATCAATGACTTGCAGGTATAATTCTTTCTGAGTGAATGGGTGATTGGGAGAAAATCCTCTTTTCCATCTGTGAAAATATTATAGAATAACACTATAATGAAATGCCTGCTTTTTTCTGCGTCCTGAGTGTTTTCTGGAACTTAAGTGGTCAATCAATACTAATATATATGGGACTCTCGCCGTTTTAACCGATAGGAAGCGGCAGCAGTTCTATCACACCCCTTGAATATTCTTTAGCCATGAACCCGGGCCAAATACAAAACGTTACCCCGATGCGGGGCGGCGGAGATTCACTTCCTGACCCGGATGAGTTATCGGGCGAATTTCCCGGAGAACTCTCGGCACACGCTTCAGAACGTGACCGCAATAAGTCCCGGGTTTTGGCTTTGGCCATTGCCTCCTTAGTTCATGTGTTTTTATTTGTCATCCTTGCGTGGATTGTCATCACTAATTTCCAGGATGAGGAGATTGAAATGGTGCTTGAGGCTAGCGGCCAGAACGTTAACCCCTCAGTTCAGAAGCGCTCTTTTGCGAAAAAGGTGACTCAGGACAAGCCGTCTCCACCCTCGAGGATGGCTGCACCCACTATTGTTTCCAACAAGGCATCGGCAGTCGTGATGCCGGAGGTGGTCGACTTTAATGATGTGCCCGCTTTTGGTGCAGAACATGGTGATGGTTTCGGTATGGGTGGCTTTGGAGATGGGCGAGGAGGTGCGAGCTTTTTCGGAACCAGTGGAGGAGGAAACCGCATCATTCTTGTGATCGACACGTCAACCAGTATGAATGGCAATTGTGGTGAGGGGGGGATAAAGGCACTTCGCCGTGAAATTGAGCGCACGGTTTCCTCTCTGCCTGCTCAGGCACGATTTAATATTCTTTGTTTCGGCAATGATGTGGACGGATTTGCTTCGCAGCCAATCGCATCTAATCCCGGTAATGTTGCCAGAGCCAAGGAGTGGATGAAGGCTTACTTCATTAACAAGCAGAGAGGGGGTAGTTTTGACCGCACTCGCACCTCCCAGTTTGGTGACAAGGGGCGTGATGACAAAGGTATTGCCTATTCCCCATTTCCACCAAGTTCCGTAAGCTCGCTCAAGGGCACCAGTGGTGGTTCGCGCATGGACCTGGCCCTAGTGGTTGCCTTCATGCAAAAGCCCAGTGGCATCTTCCTGATTGCTGACGGTGTTCCCGGAACTCAGCGCAACGGTAAGAAGATGGGGAATAAGCAGATTGTGGATCTCATTCAGGCAGAGGCAAAAAATATTTATCGCGGCGGTTCCATGCCAAGCGTTAACTGCATCAGCGTGAAGGGAATCGGGGCGGAGATTCTCAAGGATATTGCCAAGCGGTTCCGAGGGAAATACAAGTCTGTTGACCCTGCGAAGGTATAGCTTCGCGTTTGTTTTACAAGCGGGTTCAGCAGGTATAGGGTTTGCGATTTTTTGCTGCAATTGGCTAAAGCGCGATTAGCTCAGGGGTAGAGCACATGCTTCACACGCATGGGGTCGCTGGTTCAAATCCAGCATCGCGCACCATTTTTCTATTTGGGGGATACAGGCTTTGGCAGGATGTCTTTAAGTAATAATTCCCTTGATGACCTTGCCTTCCTCAGTGGGACCGATCAGCCTTTGATTGAGGCCCTGATAGGGAAAATGAAAACGCTGCGGATTGAGTCCAATCTGATGGAGAATGGTTGCTTGCAGGTCGCGAATGCCGACCGGGTTTTCAGCAATGTAGTAGCCGATGTCATCGGTTTTGCCGTAGCTTCCCGGTTTTATCCCGCCACCTGCCATCCACATGGTGAAGGCGTGAGGATGATGATCTCGCCCATAACGACCTTTCTTGAGTGTCGAATTGACGTTGTTTTGCATCATCGGTGTGCGACCGAATTCACCACCCCAGATAATGAGGGTTTCATCGAAGAGTCCGCGTTGCTTCAGGTCGGTAATTAGCCCTGCAATAGCCTGATCGATTTGCTGGCACTTAATCGGCAGGGTTTCGTCAATGGACTCACCGGGAGAAGAACCGTGATGGTCCCAGCCCCAGTCGTAAAGTTGAACGAAACGGACGCCTTGTTCCACGAGCCGGCGTGCCAGCAGGCAGTTGTTGGCGAAGGTGGCGTCATTGCCCTTATAAAGTCTTCGGGGGTCGGCAGCCGATTCAGCTTGCGAGATGTGTCCAGGCCTTGCTCCGTAAAGTTTGAGGATGTGTTCGGGTTCCTTGCTAAGATCCATTACCCCGGGAACGGACATTTGCATCCGGTAAGCTAGCTCGTACTGGGCGATTCGGGTGATTGTCTCAGGGTCGCCGACATGCTTGTGCTGGTATGTGTTAAGGTCACGTAGCGCATTGAGTGTTTGGCGGCGCGCTTGACGGCTTAACCCCTTGGGGTCTGAAAGGTAAAGGATTGGATCGCCTCCGTCTGTCCGACACTGCACGCCCTGATAGAGAGTTGGCAGAAACCCGGACCCCCAAAGCGATTTTCCAGCGCTCGGTGTCTTTCCGCCGGAGGCGAGTACAACGAAACCAGGCAGATTCTCATTTTCACTGCCCAATCCGTAAGTGACCCAGGAGCCCATTGAGGGGTAGCCGAGCATCGGGTTGCCAGTATGCAGCAGTAATTGTGCAGGAGAATGATTGAACTGATCGGTGTGCATTGATCGGATTACGCACACATCATCGATTACGGAGCTGATACCCGGCAAAAGTTCACTGACCCACTGGGCGCTTTGGCCATGCTGCCTGTAATCAAAAACAGGCCCCATCATTTTTGGGGTTCCCTTAATGAATGCAAAGCGCTTGCCTTCAAGATACTCCTTCGGGCAGTCCTTGCCGTGGAACTTGGTTAGTTCGGGTTTGTTTTCGAAAAGTTCCAGTTGTGATGGGGAGCCTGCCATGTGGAGGTAAATGACAGACTTGGCTTTTGCTGGTATCCGGAAATTATTGCCATCAGCCGCCAGTCCGTTTCTGGCCATCAATTGTTGCAGGGCGATAGCGCCGAACCCCATTCCGGTCTGGCCGAAGAAATGGCGGCGAGTTAAGGCCTGCGCCTGTTGCATGTTGATTGGGAGGTCCATGTCAGGGTTTCATGAGGGCTTCATCGAGATTGAGTAGCACGCTGGCGATGGCAACAAGGGAGGGGTCTCCTTCCTTTAGATTGGCTGAAGTGAGCAAATCCTGTTGGCCGGACATTTCGGGTTTTAATTGATGATACAGAGCGATTAATCGCTCGAGTTCCTTGGGTTCAGGTGGGCGGACAAGAACCCTGCGAAAGCCAAGGGTGATTTGTGCATCGAGTTTTTCCGAAGACTTCTTCATGAGAACAGCAAGTGCTCCAGCTGCTTCCAGATAGGCCTCGTCGTTGAGGGTAATGAGTGCCTGCAGTGGGGTATTAGTGCGGATCCGGCGAATTTGGCAGACTTCTCCTGAGCCGGCATCAAAGCTGATCATCGCCGGGTGTGGGCTTGTGCGCTTAAGGTAAGTATAGAGTCCGCGCCGGTAACGGTCTGGACCGGTTGCCGTTTTCCATTTCTCGCCACTGTAGGTGGATTTCCAAATGCCCGGAGGCTGGGGTGGCATCACAGACGGGCCTCCCAGCTTGTGTGTTAGCAGCCCAGATGCCGCCAGTGATTGATCTCTAACCATTTCCGCTGACAAGCGAAACCGCGGGCCACGACCCAGCAAACGGTTGCGTGGATCCTGAGCCAGACTTTGCGGCGGGATACGCGAATCTTGTCGATAAGTGCGTGAGAGCGTGATCGTGCGCAACAATCCCTTTATCGACCATCCTCCCTCACTGAGTTCCACTGCCATCCAGTCGAGAAGCCTAGGGTGGGAGGGAAGAAGTCCCTGTGAGCCGAAGTCTTCCTCAGTCTCGACAATGCCCACACCAAAAAGGCGGGCCCAGATTCTGTTGACCAGCACCCTTGCTGTGAGCGGATTTTCCCGAGCCATAAGCCATTGGGCTACGCCCAGCCGATTTTGCGGGAGGTCTGTAGAGCTGCTAAACAGTGCTGGCAAGCCGTAGTGAACCTCTTCTCCCTGATCGAGGAAATTGCCCCGCTTGTGAAGCCGCGTTATGCGTTGCTTGCCGGACGGCTTTTCGCGCATGATAGGAATCGTGGTGGAAGTTTTCTCTAAGGCGGATATTTCCGCCTTGAGTGAGGCAATTTGTTTCTTGAGTGCCTCAGTTTCGCTGTCAGTAACTGCGCACAACTTACCGGCTAAGTCTGCTCTGGCGAGGGTCAACTCCTCTCCTGCAAGGCTGATGAGCATGGCTGTTTGCATTTCATCAAGGGTCCGGGTTTCACTGCCGGGTAGTCCCCCATAGATTCTGATGCGTCCAAAACAAAGTTGGGATCCGTATTGTTGCGAGAGACGGATGCGCAGGGCGTCGCCCGGGGCGATTTCAAGCGGTTCATTGAGGGTAAACCTTGCAAGGTGATCCTGTCCGAATCCGGGTGAAATTGCCCAGCCGGTTTTTGGGTTGCCGTCAAAGGCTCCCTTGAGAGGCCAGTTTTGTTGTTCAAAATCAGCAAGTCCTTCCCGAATTTTCAGCTGGCGGCCGGAAGTTTTGCCTGCAGGAATATATTCAATAGTGAACTCGTTGAGGACAAAATTCGGGTCCTTGGCATTGCGCCCCGGGCCGTGACGATTACCCATTGAAGGATGAGTGAGTGCATCAAGTCGCAGGGATGTATATCGGCCAGGCGCAAGTTTGCCAGTGATGATATACTCGTCCTTTGCCGGAGATTTCCCCGAGGCCAATACGCTTTGGTCATCAAGAATGGCCAGCTTTGCTCCTTGGTTTGAAAGCGCTTTTCCGGGTGTTAGCACCGCCCATTGTTCGCCAAGTGACTTCTGCTTTTCCAGCCAGCCACGCAGGGCGGCATGATCTGTTTTGGTGCGTTTTTCCAGGCGGGCTGACTGCTCCGCCAATTGATTTTTCAGCATCTCGTGCCTTGCCTGGTTTCCCTGGGGCATCACCCGGTAGGTAGGGGCATCATTGGAATGATCATTATCCTCGGTTTGGTTAAAATAAGCGTAAAATCGATAATAATCCTTTTGAGTGATCGCATCATACTTGTGGGTGTGGCATTTTGCACAACCCATCGTCAGCCCCATCCAGACCTGAACGGTCAGGTCGACCCTGTCCTTGACGGCGGCGACTCTGAATTCCTCATTATCTGTGCCCCCTTCATCATTGGTCATCGTGTTGCGATGAAATGCAGTGGCTACCAGTTGCTCCGGTGTTGGGTTCGGTAGTAGGTCGCCAGCGAGTTGCTCGGTGGTGAACCGGTCGTAGGGCATGTCTTCATTGAAGGCTTGGATGACCCAGTCCCGGAAGAGCCAGATGTTGCGGTGACGATCCTTTTCGTATCCCTTGGTGTCTGCATATCGGGCCAAATCAAGCCACATGCGTGCCCAGTGTTCGCCATAGGCCGGGGAGGCAAGAAGACGGTCGACAACCTTCTCATGGGCATTTTTGTCCTTGTCGGCAAGAAACCGATCAGTCTCCTCCGGTGTTGGAGGTAGGCCTGTCAGGTCGAGCGAAACACGCCTGATCCAGCGGTAGCGGTCGGCGTCAGGTGAAGGGGACATTCCTTCCTTTTCGAGTTTGCCGAGGACAAAATGGTCCAGCGGATGCAGTGGCCATTTGCTGTCCTTGACCGTCGGAAGCTTAGTCTTGGTCGGGGCAATTAATGACCAGTGGGTTTCATATTCACCTCCGTTTGCCACCCATTCCCGAAGAATTTTTCGCTCACTTTCGGTTAACTTGCGTCCACTGTCCGGCGGCGGCATCACGTCATCCTCGTCATGACTTTCGACTCTCTGGATGATTTCGCTTTTCTCTGCCTTGCCGGGTTCCAGTGCCCGGTAACCGCCGAGGTCGGTCAGGGCACCCTCCCTGGTATCAAGGCGCAGATTGGCTTTGCGCGCTTCCCCGTCCGGGCCATGGCAGGAAAAACAGTTTGCGGACAGGATCGGGCGGACATCCCGGTTGAAGGAAATGCTGTTCTCGGCCAGGGCTGCCAGCGGGCTGGCTGTCATA
>CALCSP010000405.1 GCA_937893785.1 uncultured Verrucomicrobiales bacterium | reverse complement strand
CCAAGAACTACCCCTTCATATTCAGAGGGAAAAGTTTATGCATACACCAGTGACATGAGACTAGTCTGCCTATCAGCAGAAAATGGAAAAGAACTTTGGTCAGTTGAAGTTATTAAATCTCATCAGGGCCGCAATATTAGATGGGAAAATGCTGCCGCTCCTTTAATCGAGGATGATGCTGTCATTGTTCAAGGCGGTGGTGCTGGACAATCGTTTCTCGCTTTCGACAAGAAAACAGGAAAACTTAAATGGAAATCAGGAGACTATCTGATGACACATGCGACACCAATCGCAACAGACATTAATCAACAAAGACAAATTCTTTTCTTTACCCAAAAAGGAATGGTCTCAATCAATCCAAAAAATGGTAAAGAGTTATGGATGCATAAATTTCCGTACAAGGTTTCAACGGCAGCCTCTGCAGTTGTCTACGACAACATTGTTTACTTTGCCGCCGGTTATGGCGTCGGGTCCACTGCCGTTGAAATAGGAGATGATTACAGCACTAATGAACTCTGGTTTTTGGAAGGCAATAAACCAGTCACCAACCACTGGAGCACTCCATTAGTCAAAGATGGTTACCTCTATGGAATGTTTGGTTTTAAGGAGTATGGCGATGGTCCGCTTAAATGCGTCGAACTTAAAACGGGAAAAGTAATGTGGGAAAAATCTGGTTATGGCCCGGCAGGTGTTTGCTTGGCAGGTGATATTCTTGTCTGCCTTGGCGATAGAGGCCAACTCACACTTGTTAATGCAAGCCCTGACAAGTATGAAGAATTGTCACGACTAGAGCGAGTCGTTAAAGGAAAGTGTTGGTCTTCTCCTATTTTTGCAGACAACAAAATCCTCATCCGGAGCACAGAAGAAGCCGTCTGCTTAGATGTTAATTAGATCGTTTAAGCATTGGCAAAAGGGTTATTAACAGTAACCCCACACATGTCCAGGAAGCAGCAGCAAAGCCAATCTGCCCGGCCAGAAAACCGCATAGCGGATAACTGATACCCCATCCGGCGTGACTGAGGGCAAACTGTGCTGCATAGATGTGTGAACGCTCCGACTCTTTACTATTTTCAGCCAAAAGAGTATTTGAAATCACACTAAACACACCCTGTCCTGCGCCAGAAACCGTCCAAGCAATCACAAGTACCGGGTAGGATGGAAAAAGCGCAGTGCTTATCAGAACTGCAAAAAAAAGGGGGAGCACAATCCTTCCCCACTTCTTTCTGCCCGCACTCCCACAGTAACTAAAATGCAGAGCTGCAAACATTGACCCCAGTCCCATCGCCGCCATTGCCAATGGATAAAAATATTCCGGCCAACCAAGCTCATTTTTAACATAGCCATGAGTAGCCACAATAGCCAACCCACCCACAATGCTAACCTGCAGTGAAAGCATTAGGGAACGTCTGAGTTCAATACCACTGAACATCTGGGTGATCCCAAATAAAAGACGGGAAGCCTTACGTTGCTTGCCACGCTGATCTGTCGGCAAACGCACCAAGGCAATCAATATTGCACTTAACAGAAAAGTGGCGGCATCAATGCTAAAACACCACTTAAATCCTATCATCCAGATAAGGGCGGCTCCCGCTGTCATGCCAAGGATATCCGAAAGGTTGTAGGCAAGGGTTCCATAGGCAACCGCCCTAGGATACAGTTTTGTTCCAACAACCCCTGGAATCACCGACTTATAGATCGGCGTGAAAAAAGCAGATCCTAGGTGCAGAAGAAAGGCCAATACATAGAGTTGCCATTCAGCCGAGACAAAAAACATTCCGACCATGACAAACATGCGTAAAAGGTCAGCCAAAACCATCTGCAAGCGCCTACCAATCCGTTCCGCCAGCTGTCCTGCGAGTGGGGACAGAAAAACGACAATCAGAATCCTGATGGTTAGCACAATTCCCAGCACCTGCGGTCCGGCGCCGGGACGCAACCCATCAGCCAGAAGCGCTATTGCCGCCGTGCCTATGCCACTCCCAACCAAACTCGCGGCGTGAGCCGCATACAAGCGAACAAATCTTGAATTCTTCCAAACGCTTTCAGCTTTCTCCTCAACCATCGGTGCCTATAATCAACGCATTTCAAACTCCACACGCCGGGCACTCTTGTAGGAACGGCTTCCCTGACTCTTTTCTGTTTCTCCTTTTTGCTCAATTTCAAGCAACAAGAATTCTATGCCGAGATCCACCAGAGCATCGCGCACAGCCTTACACCGCTTACCACTAAGTTCACGGTTGTAAGATGCATCACCATAAGGATCAGT
>CALCSP010000404.1 GCA_937893785.1 uncultured Verrucomicrobiales bacterium | reverse complement strand
GTAGACCAGTTCCCCCCCTTTATCTCCGCGACCTGGGCCAATATCCACAAGATGATCTGCCGACCGTATAACGCTTTCCTCATGCTCGACGACAAGCACAGTGTTGCCTTTATCACGCAAGTCCTTCATGATTTCGATCAATCGCCCGGTATCACGTGGATGCAGCCCGATGCTTGGCTCATCTAAAACAAAGAGAGTATTTACGAGGGAAGCTCCAAGACAAGTGGTCATGTGAACCCTCTGTAATTCCCCACCCGAAAGGGATCTTGCGGATCGATCAAGTTGTAGGTAAGAGAGCCCAACACGAAGAAGGTAGGAAAGCCGGCTTTCTATTTCTCCAATGATTAGGCTTGTTGTCGGATCGAGATTAGCTTGTTCGTTTCTTATCTGAACAACTTCTTGCTTGAGTTGATCAACCGGCATTTCCCATAAGTCCGGCAGGGTTTTATTGTTTATCCTGTAATTCAAGGCCTCCGGCTGAAGCCTTGAGCCGTGACAGGTCCGACAAGTTGAATAACTTCTGTATCGGCTGAGAAAGACTCTCACATGCATCTTGTATGCCTTGGTTTCCAACCAATCAAAAAAACCCTGAACGCCATACCACCGCCCCTTGTGCCAATTTTGCTCTGAATTGCCTTTTTCGCCGTAGATTACCCATTTTTGGTCGGATTTAGACAGTTGCCCAAAGGGAAGGAAACAGTTCACCCCTCGTATGGCAGCGCACCGAAGCAAATCCTCCCGGCATTCCCTACCACGTTCACCGTGAAAGGCCTTTATCGCGCCTTCCTCAATGGATAATGAATGGTCTGGTATTGCCCTTGCAAGGTCAATGCCAAGAGTCCTGCCAAACCCACGGCAATCCGGGCAGGCTCCCAGCGGATTATTAAAAGAAAAAAGGCCAGCCGAGGGTTTGCGAATGTCAATATCGCACGCTGCACAGTGCCAGCCACGTGAAAAAACTCGTTCAGCGCCATCTTTTGTCCCGATAAGAGTCACCTTCCCTTTGCCCAAGTTGAATGACTGCTCAATAGCTTCTGCAAAGCGTGCGCGCGTCTTGGATCCATTGCCGCTTTTAATCCTGTCCTGAATGACCAATATTTTTTCTTCAATTTTGCCACAGGCAGGTGGTGGCTCGTCCGTGCGGACAATGTCACTGGCAATGAGGACGCGGGTGTATCCTTGTGCATGCAGTAAATCAAAAAGTTCTTTCGGGGAACTCTTCTGGGGAACCAATACATGAAATCCAACCAGCACTGTTTGTCCCTGGAGATGTTCAACGGCATATTGAACCGCATCCTCGGGTTTATCCGGCCTAATTTCAGCCCCGCATTCCGGACAAATACCTATGGCAAGCCTAGGAAAAACCAACTTTAGATAATCGTTTATTTCAGTGAGAGTACCAACTGTGGAGCGAGTTGTTCGCACAGCATTGCCCTGCTCAATAGCGATGGCTGGGGGAATGCCTGTGACTTCGTCCACTTGGGGCTTGTCCATGCGGTCGAAAAACTGCCTTGTATAAGGAGAAAAAGTCTCGATATACCTTCGTTGCCCTTCGGCATAGACGGTTTGAAAAGCAAGTGATGACTTGCCGCTGCCACTAGGTCCTGTAACAACAATCAGTTTGCCTGTTGGTAATCGAAGATCAAATCCCTTTAGATTATTTTGCCTAATGCCGCGCAAAAAAATATCCCGGTTATGACGAGGGCGTGTTGTTCTGCAGCCGACTTTACCAGGTGTCTTTTTTTTTGTGTTGGCAGTTTTGCGTTTTGGCATGTTTTTCTAGCTAACGGGAAAACCGCATGCAGACCAATTCAATTGGCCAATATAGGCAAGGCGGTTTGCGTTTGGCCTTCAGTGCGGATAACTCTTAGGTAATAACATGAGTAAGGAAAACGGCAATTCTGATTCTGCTTTTGTTCGTCTGGAAAACTTGACCAAGTCCTTCGGGGCTCAAGAAATCCTGCGGGGGGTGGATCTTGAAATACGCAAGGGAGAGACCTTGGTTATGATCGGCTCAAGTGGTGGTGGAAAAAGTGTAGTACTCAAGCATATTACTGGCTTGATAAAGCCCGACAAGGGTCGCGTGCTCCTTAATGGCAGGGATATCGCATCGCTGAACAAAGAGGATTTGGCAACAGCTAGGCAACGCATCGGGCTACTCTTTCAAAACGGCGCCCTCTTTGACTCAATGAGTGTCGGTCAGAACGTGGCATTTCCCCTTCGTGAAAGTAACCAGGGACCTACCGATCAATTGACCGATAAGGTCATCGAGGCCCTCGAGCTTGTTAATCTTGCACCTCATATTGACAAGATGCCGGTGGACCTGAGTGGTGGCATGCGCAAGCGCGTGGCTTTGGCTCGTGCCATGATAACCCGACCCGAATTGATGCTTTACGATGAGCCGACAGCGGGGTTGGATCCTGTTGCAACCGGAATAATTGATCAATTAATCCTGCAAATGCAAAAACAATACAGTGTGACTTCCATTGTAGTGACTCACGATATGCAAAGCGCAGACCGAATAGCCGACCGTATTGCCTTTCTTCATGAGGGCAGGGTTTATTTTTGTGGAACACCTACAGAACTAAGAAATAGCAGCGATCCACTACTGGTAAATTTCATTTCCGGGCATTCTGTGCCCCCACCCTAGAAAAAAGTCTTATTTTGGGTTACCCTTACCTATTAAGTAGTCATCTAGTTACTAGAAACGGCTACTCCTGTATTAAAATATGAAGGAAAAAAGGACAGAACTTTTGGTAGGGTTTTTCTTACTTATTAGTCTCGTCGTACTTGGGGGCCTCATTATCCAGTTTGGAGACTTTAAGGAAAAGTTCCAGAAAACCTACCCCCTTACAGTCGTATTTGATGATGGAGGAGGGCTTGTTAAAGATACAGAAATCCGTCTTGGCGGGGTTAAAATCGGCCGCGTTGCCAAACAGCCCAGAGTGAACACGGAAAATTACGCCGGTGCCATTGTTGACCTCGAGATTTTCTCGGACTTCCAGATTCCTGAAAATGCACGGTTTACCATTGGAAGCAGCGGCTTGCTTGGTGACGCGTTGATCGAAATCTCGGTTCCCAGTAAACGTACCGGCAAGTTTATCTTGCCTGGAAGCGAATTAATCGGTGAGCGCAGTGCCGGTTTGAGTGCGCTTGCATCATCAGCTGAAAATCTTTCTGCTAAAGGGCAACTGGTCTTAGAAGATGTCCGTAGCGCTCTCGTTGATCTCAGCAGTGCTGTCGGAAAACTTGACCAGAAGATACTCCATGAAGAAAATCTTGATAATTTCAACGTCGCTGTACGTCAAATGACAGAGGCAGTTGAGGCTATCAATAGCCGCGTGCTTGCCGAGGATAATACGGACAATATCCGTGAACTTTTGGCTAACTTGCAAAGTGCCAGTTCAAATCTTGATACCGCTTCAGAAAAAATACAGCCTCTTATTGAACGTGGCGAAAAAGCGATAGCTTCCATCGAAACCGGTATCCAAAAACTCTCCACTGCCGCTGAGGGTATCAGTTCCGTTACGGATAAAATCAATAATGGTGACGGATTAATTCCAGCGCTCCTGACGGATAACGAGTTAAAGGAGGAATTGCAGGCATTTTTGGTTAACCTTCGGCGCAGCGGCATCCTTCGGTACCGTGACAGTAGCCAAAGTGATGACAGTAAAAAAAACAAACCCTTCGCCCCACGTAGTAAGAATCTGTTTGGCGGCAGACTAAACTAGAACGCGACCCAGGCAGTTTGATGTGCCGTTGTGCCATATTTGCATAACCATCGCATTCATTATTAATCCAAGTGTTTCATGGGCAGTAGTCTCTCAATAAATATCATCCGTGGGATGGTGCTTGTAATATGTATTGGCATTGGCATGATCATTGCCAAAAGCTTTGAAGCTGGTGCGCTTCTTGGGGCTACTGTTGGTGCTTGCTATGGGTCCCTTTTAATTATTTTAGACCATTTACTGCGTTATTTTACCTTTCGCGGTTTTTCCCATGGAACCATGGGGCTGATGGTTGGCCTGTTTTGTGCTTGGCTAATTTTGAGGGTTAATTTTTTCGATAACATATGGTTTCGAGGAATCGAAAATCATGAAACAATCGAAAGTGTAATCAAGCTAACCGTATATACAGGTCTTGGTTTTCTTGGAACCATGTTGGCGTTGCGCTCCAACCGAGAGGAATTCTCATTCATTATTCCCTATGTCCGATTCCGCCAAGACTCACTGGTTGAGCAACCATTGCTTGTCGATACTAATGTAATCATTGACGGCCGCCTACCCGATGTCTGCGAAACCGGCTTCCTCGGAGGCACAATCATTATCCCGCGTTTCGTCCTAGACGAATTGCACGTGCTTGCAGATACTCCCAATGCGATCAAATCGGAACGTGGTAACCGTGGGCTTGAGGCAATTGAGAAACTCAAACAAACACCGCACCTTCAAGTCAGCATTCACGAGTCCCGCATGGAATCAGAGGAGCTTGTTGACACCAAGCTTATACAGCTAGCTCGACAGCTTTATGCCAAGATTGCAACAAATGATGCCAACCTTGGCAAAGTGGCCAAGC
>CALCSP010000403.1 GCA_937893785.1 uncultured Verrucomicrobiales bacterium | reverse complement strand
TACTTCAGGAAAGTGGTAAATATAGACAACCCTGCCGTTTTTGGCGATTTTGAACTGCTCCTAACCTACGACGACTCCTATGCCGTTTTCGTAAATGGCTCCGAGGTTGCGCGCCATCCAGGGCTCAGTCAAAATGCTGCATTTAATGAATTCTCAAGTAACGTAGTCGCCAATAATGCGATCGATACACTAAGTATTCCCACCTCTGCTTTTACCGCTGGCAACAACTTAATCGCCGTTGAAATTCACCAGAATGCGGCAACCAGTTCTGACCTTAGCTTTGATCTGCAGTTAACCGGCAAGCCAATTGGCGATGGCAATACCATCACCTTGCTTATTCCTGAAGCAATTACCTCTCCTGTCTGGGTTAAATCCCGTTCATACAACGCGTCCCGCAATGAGTGGAGTGCACTCAACCAGGCATTCTTCACCACAGCACCGGCTGCTAGTGCAGAGAATATCGTCATTAGCCAGGTGCACTACCATCCGCGCAGTCCGGATGCTGGAGAGCTGCAGATTGATCCCGATTTTGACCAAGATGACTTTGAATTTGTTGAGGTAATGAATATCAGCCAGGCCCCCGTTGACCTTGGTGGCTGCGCCTTTGTACTCATTGCCTCCGGCAACAACCTTGAAGGAATCGAGTTTTCGTTTCCACTGGGCACATTGATCGATCCCGGTCAGAGATTGGTTGTTGCCGCTAACAGCACGGCCTTTGCCGCTAGATATCCTGATGTAGATTTGGCCGGTGATTATACCAATCGCCTTGATAACAACGGTGAATGGATAACGCTATTAGATAAGTCGGAGGAAATTATCCAAAGTTTCCGGTACAACGATGCGCCCCCTTGGCCAGAGCAAGCAGACGGTGACGGCTCATCGCTTATCCTGAATAACCCAGAGCTGGATACTGATCCCGCCGCCCCGTCAAGTTGGACAGCCAGCCTGACGCTTGATGGCAGTCCGGGACAGGAAGAAAGCCCTGCACCACTTGCAATCATAAATGTAGAAAATGAAAGGAGCGGCGATGCGACAACATCTTTCAAAATTACTTTTACATCCTCCCCCAATCAGATTTATACCGTCGAAAGGTCACGGAACCTCGTGGAATGGGAATCGTTATGGCAAGGGAATGTGACTGTTTCTGATGGGGTTAGCTCATTCACGGACGAAACCCCACCTCTCGATGGTAACGCGGTATTTTATCGTGTCCGCGTAAGTGATTAACACTTACATTTCGTGTCGAATGATCAGGTAACAATGTGGTGAGTATCAATTCATGACCTCATCTTTTAAAATGCCCTTGCTACTGTGCGGATTGACAAATTTGTTCAAAGGCCAACATCACAATAACTGTGATCTTAATGCTTGCCAGCGTGACGGAATGACATGGCATTGATGCCCATTAATGCCCTTACAGCAATCCCTGCACCGCCGACCACGAAAAGCCCAGGAAACCAGATCGTATACCAGGGTGCCAATGTGTCATGCCTTAGAATAGACTCCTGCGGTGCAGCGGGATCAACCCAACATGTCGAGGAAATCCCTGCAGGATAATCTGCGATCTTCTGCTCTGCCCTCTGCTGATGAGATGTTGGGCCCTCCACTCGTTTGATCCGATTACCCCTGTGGGTTACCCCACGAAAAGTGTATTCATATTCGATCACAGTCTGGTATTGCATCGGACTGTTCGGAGTGGGCCGAAACTCCTCAACCTCTGACTTTAAAATGACACAGGGAGTTTGCTCCCAAGATCGGGTTTTTTGCGCACGCTTCCCTCCAGAATAAAGTGCATATACAAAATACCCGCCGATACATGCAATCAACAGGCCGAAAAGAAATCCGCCCAATACAGAAAAAAAATTTACTCCTGTTCCCTTATTCATGGACAACTAGCCTCCTTTTAATCCTGCCCGGGTGCCATGTCGCGGAAAAAACTCTAATTATGAGTTAAAAACAGTGAAAACATGAGCGATTACGGGTTAGACATCATGCCAGTGTCATTGGAGAGTTGCATCATGTCACTCGCAGACCAAATCACCTCCGACCTCAAGGAAGCCATGCGTGCTAAGGACAGCACG
>CALCSP010000402.1 GCA_937893785.1 uncultured Verrucomicrobiales bacterium | reverse complement strand
TGGTTAAAATATCTAGTCCCCTGTGGCCATAACCGCGCTCTGGATGTAGATTCTGCACTATGCCAAATTCACTGCTAGGAAGATGCCATACCCTGAGAGTGGATTCTAGGCATCGCTCAGGATTGATGCTTGATGCCGGAGAAGGTGAACGCGTCCTCTTACCTTCCCGTTATGTGCCCAAGGGCTTGGATATTGATGGGGAGATTGAAGTTTTTATTTCAATGGATTCAGAGGACAGACCGGTTGCCACCACCCATTCTCCGTTGGTGATGGCTGGTGAGTTTGCTTTACTGAAGGTAAGTGCCGTAACACGAGTTGGTGCATTCCTTGATTGGGGCATGCCCAAGGATTTGCTATTGCCATTTGCCGAGCAGACTCGCCGCCTAAAAGAAGGAGAAGAGGAACTGGTCCATGTTGATGTGGACGGGGTCAGTGGAAGACTCGTAGCTTCGGCTAAACTCGGGAAGTTTGTTATGGAGACTGCGCCTTCGGGCTGGCAGGGGGGTAAAGTGGTATCCTTGCTTATTGCGGAAAAGACGGACATCGGCATCAAGGCGATTGTCGATGATTGTTGTTGGGGATTATTGCGTTACAACCCTGCAGATACAGTTCCTTCGAGAGGTAACCGTTGCCGTGGCTATATCAGTCGCATCCGGGAAGACGGGTTGGTTGATGTCAGCCTAGAACCTCCAGGATACTCGAGAATTCCCGCTGTAAAGGAACATATTGCCCGGCAGTTATCATTGGTGGAGGGCGGTTTTCTTCCAGTTCATGATAAGAGTTCACCTGAGCAGGTGCGGGAGGCTTTTGGGGTTAGTAAGAAAGCCTTCAAACAGGCGGTTGGGGCTTTGTATAAAGAGGGCCGTATTCGTATTTCCGGGGATGGCATTTACTGGCTGAAATAGACCTCAATGCCTGCAAAGAAACACAAGATTGACCCGGATTCATTAACGGGAAAAGCTCTAGAGAAAGAGGTGTGCCGACGAGTAAGGCTCGCACGTAGCCGCTGGAAAGATCACAATAATCGTGCCTGCCGAGCGGAACGAACCAAGGCTATTGCGCTATACGAGAAGCTCAGTTCTGATCAACGTGAGCGTGTGCCGCAGGAATTGCGGGTCTGGTTGCGCTACCGCAGCGAGAAATACTTTGGACGCGGCAATTAAGCATTATTGGTTCTTTTGAAAATCAGTCCTAGAATTAGGCCATAGTGACCAACTGCTTAACAGGCGGGGCAAACTGCGTCAAGTTGATGCCGTCTACGGCCAGTTTATATTCCTCAAAACTGGGTGTTCTTCCTAGAATGGCAGAAAGAACCACGACTGGCGTGGAAGAGAGTAATGACTCTCCTTTTTTTCGTTCTGAATCTTCCACGACCCTCCCTTGAAAGAGTCGTGTGGATGTTGCCATCACAGTATCTCCCTTTTCAGCTTTTTCTTGATTCCCCATGCATAAGTTGCATCCGGGTCTCTCAAGATACATCATATTCTCGTATTCTGTTCGCGCTGAATCTTTGGGGTTATTGTCATCGAATTCAAACCCGGAATATTTCTGTAAGATATCCCAGTCTCCTTCATCCTTAAGCTCATCAATAATATTGTAAGTTGGGGCAGCTACTACGAGTGGGGCATTGAATTCGACTTGCCCGTTTTGCTTCTCCAGATTTTTCAGCATCTGGGAAACAATTTTCAAATCTCCTTTGTGAACCATGCATGATCCGACAAATCCGAGATCCACTTTTTTGATCCCCTTGTAATAAGAGAGGGCTCTGATTGTGTCGTGGGTATAGCGTTTGGAGACATCGTCATTGTGCACATCAGGATCAGCAATCATTGGCTCGAAGATCTGATCAAGATCCACGACAAATTCCGCCGAATAACTTGCATTTCCATCCGGAGTTAAAGCGGGTTTTTCTCCCGACTGGATCTCAGATATTCTCTTTTCGGCGTGATTGACAAGGCTCTGGAGAACATGCTTTTCATTGTCCATACCCTTGTCGATCATGATCTGGATGCGCCCCTTGGCGATTTCCAGCGATTCTACTAAAGTTTCATCCTGCGAAATACAGATGGAAGCTTTCGCCTTCATTTCTGCGGTCCAATCAGTGAAGGTAAAGGCTTTGTCTGCTGGTAAGGTGCCGATGTGTACTTCTATGACCCTGCCCTGAAACACATTCTCACCAAATTGCTTCAACATCTGAGCCTGAGTGGAGTGGACGACGTCTCTAAAGTCCATATACGGCTTTAAGTTGCCTTGGAACGTAACCTTGACCGATTCCGGAATAGGCATTGTGGCTTCGCCGGTGGCAAGGGCCAGTGCGACAGTTCCGGAATCCGCCCCGAAAGCGACCCCTTTTGACATCCTGGTATGCGAATCGCCTCCTATGATGATTGCCCATTCATCGACAGTAAGGTCATTAAGAACCTTATGAATGACATCGGTCATAGCATGGTATTCCCCTTCTGGATCACGTGCTGTAATGAGCCCAAAGCTATTCATGAATTTCAT
>CALCSP010000401.1 GCA_937893785.1 uncultured Verrucomicrobiales bacterium | reverse complement strand
TAAATCAACCTGCTTGCCAAACCTGCCAACACCCGGTGTGCTTCCCTCACTCATAAAGGCGAGACCGCCAAGACCACAAATACCAACACTACCCGCATAACTGGTTGCCCCAAACGCACCACGATCGTTACCCCGTTGTATTTGCCGACCAGCCAGATACCGGAGCCCCTTTTCCACTGCAGTCCGCGTTGGCTTTGTCATCAACTCATCCGCAGTCTTCTCCTTGACATCAGGCAATGCAATTACGCGCCCTGACATTCCTAGGCTACATGCACCAAGGGCACCGGCGGCACGAAGAAAGTGCCTACGATTAAGAAAATCAGAACAGATATTTTTGCTAACTCGCATAAATTGAATCGTGTTTTTAGATCAGGGAATCTCTATACCGTAACTCCCGTAAAGTTTCTTCATGGGAATCAGTTTCGTGCGAAAATTCTCAATTGCGCTAATTGCATCCTCCTTCTTTTCTTTAGCGATACCCAGTCTAGAGAAATTCAACTTTGCTCGCTCCAGTGAAGCCTGTTGACCACTAAACCATATGGCCCGGTTAGAAAGTATTTCACCACGGCGCGCAGAATCCGGAAGAGGAACCAACTCAAGCTCCTTAGCCAGAACTTCAAACCTTTCTGCAAGTCCTGAAAAATCACTAACTCCACGCTGATATGCCGCAACCATTCTACTGAATGACTCTGCAATTAATTCATCAATATCTTCCACAACATCATCCAACACCTTTGCCTCCGGAACATGGTCATCGCTTTCTTCGCTAGGAATGAATTCACCAATGGCAAAAACCTTCCTCAGCCCAGCCGAAAAAAGCATGCTGCCATTCGAATAAAGGTTTCCAAGCGGCTGTTGCTCCAGAGTTTCTACATCAATTGTGGATACTTGCTTGCCGTCATCCAAAGAAAGGAGAAGAATCTTGTTCTGCCCGGATGTCATCAAAATTCCGCCATCGGTCAAAGCCCCGCGGCCGTAGCCCGGCGGATAAAGTTTTTCCCAGATCAATCTGCCTCCGTTCACCTTATAACATCGAACAACACCGCGCCCAGCAACGTAAACACAACCATCCTTAACACCAAGTGCATAAAGCCCTTTGTTCTGCCCACCCCGAGGACTGCGTGCAGATTCCCACAGCAAGCTCCCTGACCGACGATCAAATGCAATCAGGTGATTAAAGTCTGTAGGAGTAACTATTACCACGTTGCCGGAAGGAATGATCATTTCCTCATGCCACCCGTCAAACCTTACTGCACCACGTGCCCCCCAGGCACCGAAACGCTGCAATTGCCTATCGCGAGCAGGATCACTTTCAGTCGTTCTCGGGTAACTGACAGCCCAGTTCATCGAACCAGAGATGGCATCCACTGAGAACAACAGCCCCGCGCCAGTGGCAACGTAGGCTTCACCGCCATCCACCGATATCACAACAGATCCATTTTGAGCGCTTCCTGAACTCGGTTCATCACCAAGGAAAGTTCTCCATTGAGTGACTCCACTCTCTGAATCAAGAGCGACAAGATACATGCCATTACCTTCCAGCACAGGCACAAGGACAAACCCTGCGTAGGGGACTGGAGGCCCCGCAAAACAGCTCTTTTTAACCATCTCAATCCCAGGCTCATTGGCCGAGCGCATCCACTGCAACTTTCCGTTACGGGCATGGTATGCCACGAGGCGGTTCTCACGCATGCGCGAAACACCAGTTGTTGCTCGGTTGATCATCATACGGCGTCGCAACATGGGATCCACCGGCTGATTAGCGGCCACAGCCCTTTCTTCAGTAAAATCTACGGGAATTCCCTGCAGGGTTAAGAGCTTGTCACCAACGATACACATGGACTGGTGGATACTGTCCGCAAAATTGCTTATCTCATTGTTATCAACCGGCGCTCTCCCTATGACATCAGCCGTTGTTCGGTTATAATAAGACGCAGCACGGGATGGATAATCATTTCGAAAACCGAGCCAACGCAACTCCCCTGATTGTGCATCAGCACAAACAAGGCGGTTGTGTGTCTTGAAGTAAACATTGCCGAACTCAAAGAGAACACGAGCGGACGGAATCCAACCATGCTTGAGCCAAGATTCATTCATGGCCTTAGGGGTGGATGGCTTCCTTGAAGTTGAGCTGCGACCAAGCCCCCGACCAAAAGGATCATCAACATTCAGAGCCACTGCCTTGTCTGTATCAGCAGGAAGATCTGGCCATGATTCAGGAAGCTTTAAGTCGTATGACTGAACCCAAGCCGGCGCCGCACTCTTTAGCGGCAAGCGTTCCGGATGAAGCATAACTCCTCTCCTTCCTGCTCCCCCCATCGACATCGGCCACACCTTGTCAGCTCTAATGAGATTAGTTGCCGGCCTACCCGATCTCTGGATATCCGCCTCAACAAGATCGATCAATTCATCGGCAACAGCAGGCGTCACTCTTGACTTGAGGTCTTTGATAATTTTAATCGCCCGGGCCGTATCCCCCACCCGTGCATTCAGAGCCGCTAGCCTTAATAGCACCTGATCCTTGTCAATACTGGGAGTCGGATAGTCATTGATAATTTTGTCCAGTAATCTTATCGCCGGCAAAAACTCATACCGATCCAGCTTGAGACAAGCGAGCTCAAAAGCTGCATCATCTCCATGAGAACTTATAAAATAACGCCTCACAACCTCCGCAAGCGCCGACTCGCCGTCGCTGCCACTGGGGCGCTCCATGACCAGCTTAGCTTCAGCATCCGCCTTGAGGCGATACCCCTCTTTACCTTCCTTTGGCAGGCTCGCAATGGTTGACTCAATGTCACGAGACACAGAACGGTAGCGCTGGTATTCATGCTCAAGCGTTTTTTCAACCCACTCATCTCGGGTGAACATTAGGTCATTACTTGAATCAATTACTGTTTGCCAGAGCTTGGCAGCAAGATCGTACCTTCCCTGAGAAGCAAACTGGTCAGCTCGAGCAAGCAATTCGTTAACTTCCGCATCCGTCTTCAGTGACGCACCCTCAACAAGAGCTCGCGAGGTCTTCCCTATTTCAGGAGCCTCCACCACTTTGATATCAGCAAGGGAATACGAAAGCGCAGCCACTGCAGAGAACACGACAAGTACAAACACACGCTTCGCACTAACTATGAAACCAAGATTATTCCTCACTGCACAATACTTCATTTTACCTGCGAGCTCCTATCCACCATCCGAAAAGTAATTCAACAGCCAGCATCGCAATTAGCACGTAAAGAACCATCTTCCATATTTCACTGCGCGCTACCGTTCCCTCAAGTTCAGTTACAGATTCTCCGCGGGGGACAAATTCCACCCGAGCATCTCCCAAATCATTGCGAATCATATTCTCGCTTGCCCGCCTGAGATCACCCTCTTCAGCATCTACATTGGCAGCAAAGAGCATGGATTTGGCATTGCCTCCCGCTGCTCTCATTAATTTAAGCTCATAAATCCCTCGTTTACCGGTTTCTTCAAAGTTCACATTCCAAACCAAGTCACCCTGAGAGGCTCCACTATCCGGACGTGCCTCTGCCGACTTCGGCTCAGCTCCTCCAGGAGGCAAAATCTCGACATTCTGGCTAAACTCTCGCAAATCCACTTTCTGGGTGATTGGCTGGGAAACAGAAATCACACCTTCTTCTGTACGTTTACGAGCCATGTAACGAATCATCTCCTGCGCGGTAATCAAAAAAGTTGCCCCATTCTCAGGAAAATTACTCCAGTCATTATCTAGCGGGCTCATAAATGCCATTACCTGCCCCTCTCCTATTCTCTTCTCCACTACCGCCGGAGCCTTATCCTCATTGTCAAATGAGGCTATCACTTTCGACACTCCCTCAGAACCGTTTGATAGCACCTCTTCCTCAACTCTAGGCAACTGCGACTGCCACCATCGAAAAACCTTTACTCCATCGAGAAGCTGCCTGGTATCACCATCAAAAAACCTGAAAACAGGATGATTGTTCTGGTCAGGATGAATTAATGTCCAAGCTTCCTCTTTCTCATCCCCCTCTATCCCCGAAAGCCTTACCGGGAGCAGCCCCCTGCCATCCTTGTACAGAACATCATTGTAAACATCCTCATCAACCTGGTCTCCGAGCAAGAAGACCAACCCTCCTCCATCACGAACCCAGTTTTCCATAGCCGCAGCACGTCCCTCGGTAACTCGATACAAATTAGCAACAATAACAACTTCAAACTCTGAAAGCTCCAAATCATCAAACTCTGAATCATCGACAACTGTGACAGCAACCCCGGAGGCTGACGGGCCGTCAGGAGCAAGCGCATTTTTCAGATAGAATGTCTCACTCTGACCGTAATTACCAGACGGGTCACCATCGACAAGAAGCACACGGATGCCTCGCACCACCCTAGCTGGAAAGTATCGCACATTGTCCTCCTTAAGCAGGTCACCAACACCGCTATCACCACCCTGCAACGACACCTCAACAGGAACCGGACTGACATCGAGTTCTTCAGTATCAACAGAGGAGGCAAACGTGTATGTAAAGGACGCAACACCTGTTTCTCCTGCAACAATCCGATCAATCGTTGATTCAACAGGAAGCATTTCTCCCGCTACAAACTTCAGGCCTACATCGTTCACATCACGAACTCCACGATTGCGTACAATGACTTCAAATTCGGATGGAACCCCAGCAATAATTGCCTTGTCCAGTGGGACAATCTTCTCAACCACAAGATTTTCCTCTCCCTTATCGCCAAGATCAATCACATAACAACCCGCTGCCGATTCGGATATACGTTCTAGGGTCGACACCACGCCGACATCAGCATCACCCTCAACGGGAGCTTCCCAGTCACGGCGACGCAAGTCAGTAAGAACATAGACCACCCGCTGTAGACTAGCTTTATCCTCCTCGAAACTTTTCTCAACATGAAGTAAGGCCGCATTTAGGTTACCTGCCGCATCACTGGTAGTTAAGGAATCAATTTCACCAAGCAACCCTCCCAAATTTTCCTCCGTAAGAGGCAGTCCGTTAGCCCAACGCACAGGACGATCAGGATCAGTTGTGCAAACGATGGTAATGAAATCATCCTTGTTATCCCTAACCAGAGCCTCGATCCACTTACGAAGCATCAGTGAAGCCTCTTCTATCGGAGTATTTTCTCCGGACTTCGCTGCCATGCTCAATGAATCATCAAGAACAATCACCCTCTCCGTTGCCCCGGCACGAAAAAAACTATCTGGATTCACATCCAGAAAAGGCCGTGCAAGCAAAAGTCCTATCAACCCCATCGCCAGACAACGCAAAAGCAGCAAGATTAACTCTTCAAGCTTCACCCGCCGACGGTTCAGCCTTTGTGCTTCAATTAGAAAATCCATCGCAGCCCATTCAACCCGCTTGAATCGCCGACGATTAAGCAGGTGAATAATAACCGGAGAGGCAATGGCAATAAGACCGGCGATAAACAAGCCGGGATTTACAAGGAAATTAAGCATCGCTTAAACCATCCTCCCTTTCCTGGTGTGCTGCTTGCGGAACGCTAGGTATCGCGCCAACAAAGCATCCAATGGCTCCCCCGTGTCCAATAAGGCATAGTCAACCCCCAAACGATCACAAACACGTCTCACTTCGTCCTGGTATTTACCAACAATTTCAAGGTAGCTTTTACGAAGAGCCCTAGGGTCTGCGTGCACCTCATCATCGGACTCTAAACCGATAAACCGCGTATTGTCCTCGAATGGAAAAACCAACTCATGGCGATCCATCACATGGAACACCACGACTTCGTGCTTTCGCAGACGAAACTGTTGTAATGACTCCCTTAACTGGCCCAGATCAGCAAACAAGTCCGAGATGATAACCACCATTCCTCGTGAACGCACCTGCTCAACAAGCTCCACAAAAACATCACCGACATCAGTCTTGTCATCGGGCTCTGTTTCCCCCAAAACATGCACCATCTCCTTGATATGATTGAGCCTTGAGCTCGGCGGTAAAACCTCACAAACCTTGGTATTAAAAGTCACCAACCCAACTGCATCCCCTTGGTGCTGGAGCAAGTGAGCCAACGAGGCTCCTGCAGTTGCCGCATAATCAAATTTCCTCCATCCATCACCTGCATACCCCATTGACTTGGAACAATCGACAATGATCGTCGTCTTTAGGTTTGTCTCTTCTTCGTATTCCTTAATATAGAAACGATCAGTCTTGGACCAAACCTTCCAGTCGATATGCTTAATCTCGTCACCCGGGGAATATTCGCGATGACCAGCAAACTCAACAGCAAAGCCACTGTATGGACTTTTGTGCTGACCAGTGATAAATCCCTCAACCACTAGCCGAGCCCTGACATCCAGACGCTTGATCCTCTCAAGAATCTTAGGGTCAAGATAATCTGGCCTCTCAGCGTTTTCCATGCCTTATAATTTACTGGCGCTTCTGGAGACTCAGTTATGCAGCATTAAAGGCTCCGGCAAGTTCCGGTGCAATTTTGTCGTCATCATGACGTTCAGAAATTTCATCCAGCAACTTATCAACTACCACATCACTGGTAATTCCATCAGATTCGGCCTTAAACGTCGTAATAATCCGGTGCCTGAGAACCGGGTGAGCAATGGCACGAATATCCTCAGCCGTTGCATAGCTCCGACCTTCCATTACGGCTTTCGCCTTGGCTCCAAGCAAAAGAAACTGAACCGCTCTCGGACCGGCCCCCCAGCTTAGCAAGTCAGGAATAAAATCTGGAACACCTTCTTTCTCGGCAACCCTAGTGGCTCGCACGATCCGCAGAGCATAGTGAATCACATGTGGAGGAACGGGAACCCTGCGAACAAGATCTTGAATCTTCGATATATCTTCACCACTGAGAACATCACTTACGTCAGCGACATCTGCCGATGTTGTTGATGCAGCGACCTTGTATTCTTCAGCGTAGTCCGGGTAGTCCACAAAAACCTTGAACATAAATCTGTCCTGCTGCGCCTCAGGAAGAGTGTATGTGCCCTCTTGTTCAATCGGATTTTGCGTAGCCAGGACAAAGAAAGGGTCAGGTAATTCATGACGATTTTTACCGATAGTTACTTGGCGTTCTTGCATGGACTCAAGCAGAGCCGCTTGAGTTTTCGGAGGAGTACGGTTGATTTCATCAGCCAGCACAATGTTGGCAAATATGGGACCATTAAGAAACTTAAACTCTCGGGTTCCAGTAAGCTTAAATAGCTGCCACCATGTAAAACAAACAAAGGAACATAAAAATGCATCCAATAACGC
>CALCSP010000400.1 GCA_937893785.1 uncultured Verrucomicrobiales bacterium | reverse complement strand
TCCAAGTATTCACCCAGCTTATCCCGATCTCCACGGCCAAGTTCTTGCTCAAGCGACCTTGCATCATCGAGCACAACATCAAGGACACTCTTGTTTGCCACATGGTCCTTGACTGAAAAGAGCCTATTGAACACCTCCTTTGGATCACGCAGTGACCGGGCAACGTGGCCATGCCCATACCATGAGATGTTGTCAAAATAGATGGATTCCCTGTTATCCTCATAAGGATTACAACTCAACTCAAGAGACCGGAATGCGGTTTGCTTACCGACTTCCGCTGCAATGATTTGGTCAATCGTCTTCTTTAACGGGTAACCGGCTGGAGACAATTCATCAGGCGCAGCACTGCTCAGCCAACAGGCCCCAGCCTGGGCATGACCATCTGTCCCGGCAACCTTTATCCGGTCTAGATTGGTAAGAACCGTCACTTTCTCACGAACCGGCTCCAGCGGTTTAAGTGTGGGACTCAACTGATAATTTCTACCGGTTGAATCCGGATGCCAAGAGCGTTGCACTACCCCGTTTGGAACATAGAAAAATGCAGCCCTCACGGGTCCTGCAGCAGAGGACCGGGCACGAGATCTGCCGCCCATGAT
This sequence comes from uncultured Verrucomicrobiales bacterium, assembly GCA_937893785.1. Classification (GTDB taxonomy): domain Bacteria; phylum Verrucomicrobiota; class Verrucomicrobiia; order Verrucomicrobiales; family DEV007; genus CACIUL01. Next base: position 4,152 of record CALCSP010000400.1, on the reverse strand, counting down.
TTCAAGCATTGGCAGGGCAAGCGTTGCCCCCGCTCCACGAATTACGCTACGCCGTGAAATGTTCCTGTTTCGACAAATCATATTTACTGTTTTTCTGTTTGTGGGGCCTTGTGAAGAAAAGGGTAACTGGATGCCACTGAATGAATAATAGCTGAAAACCGACCACGTGTCGCCAACGCATCCGATAAAATTTTATCGACCGCAGGTTTATCAGATATTTCTAGGCCCCTACCCAATGCATATGAAAGCATATGCTCACAAAATCCCCTGAAAAACCACTCGGGATTGTTAATGATTGCATCTTTCAAACCAACCACATCCTCAAATCGTGCCTTGCCGAAAAGTTTGCCCTTAGCATCAATCTTCAATCCTGAGCGGTATTCATCCCTCCACCTACCAACTGCGTCAAAGTTCTCCAGAGCAAATCCCAGTGGATCAATCCTCTTGTGGCAGGATACACAGCTCTTGTTCACCTGATGCTCGACCAACCTTTGGCGAAGCGTCTGACCTTCAGCCTCTATCTTTTCATCATCTGCCTCTATTTCCGGAACAATGTCAGGCGGGGGCTTCGGGGGGCGGTTAAAAATCACGTCAGCAACCCAGGCCCCGCGGGTAATTGGACTGGTCCTTAGCGGAGAAGCATTCATTGCAAGCGTTGCCGTACTCGTAATCACTCCACCTTCCCTTCGGTTGTTAACCGGTTGACGCGTATAAACAAGTCCATTAGTACCAAAACGGTTACGGTTAGCCTTCCCCTTGAATGGAACGCCTGGCTTATACCAAGTCACCATGTCACCAGTGCGATATGAGTAATTCGAGTCAATTAGCAGCATCACAGACCGATCCTCCACCATGATGCTCTCGAAAAGAAGCAATGGCTCAATCATTGTCTGTAGGCCAAGTTTCCACTGCTCACACCCAATGCGTGAATAATAGATTTCAAAACGATCAAAGTCCGGAACCGCTGCAATAAGTCGGTCAAGTCGCAACCATTGTCTGGCAAAGTTTTCCGACAGTGCTTTACTCCTTGGGTCAAGTAGCAACCTCTCAACCTGCTTGCCATATATATCCGGTTCACTTAAGCGCCCCGCCCTCGCAAGGGAGAGAAGTTCATCATCTGGAATACTGCTCCAAAGAAAAAATGACAACCGTGTTGCCAGTTCATAGTTATCCAGTGGAGCGGCGTTATCTTGCTTCCTTTCGATCAGGTAAAGAAAGCGCGGCGAGGCAAGCACCGCACAAACGACTTCCTTCATCGCATGCTTAAAGTCCGCACCAGCATCAATCATGCTATTGAAAAGACCGAGATACCGGGCCAGCGAATCTGCTTTGACCGGGGAACGGAATGCCTTTTCCAGAAAAACCGGGAGCCTGTCTTTTGCAACCCTCTTCCACTCGCCGTGCGGAACCTCGCCGGGAGCAGAAAAAAAAGAAGAATCAATGGCCGTGTAGCCATTAAATTCCGGACTCCTAAGTAATGATCTAGCAATACCAAGGAAACTTTCCATCATGATGGGGGAAAATCCCAACTCTTCGCCGCGATTGTTGAAGCCGTGCTCCGACTGCAGATCGATCGCAAAAGGAGATACCCCGGTAAGCAAATGCTGCTCGATCTGGTTCTTGCCCAGTGCCCTGTTCCCTACCCTTACCGAATGAGGCAACTGACCGGATGCTGGATCATAATACTTACCAAAGGAACGAATCACTTTCTCCGGCAGGGGATAAATATCCCCCTTTAACTGCAACAAGTCACGCACCGCATTGTTATATTCATAACGGTTCATCCTCCTTAATGCGACCTTTGGAAGGCGGTTGTTCCTGCCTAGGTGCTCCGTGATGACAGCATTCGTGAAATTAAGCAGCAGCCGGTGGTCCGCTTCATCAAGCTCGTCATCTTCATCCGGCGGCATCTCCCGCATTTCCAGAACATCGAGCAATTTTTTGGCGAGTTGAGGATGCTGCGCATACTCGGCTAATGAAGATAGAGCCAGCAAGTTCACATCCGCCTTGACCGTGCCTTCCTCGCCATGGCACTCAAAGCAATTCTCTGAAAGAACAGCCCGAACCTGCTGGAAGTCTACCGGCAACGGCTTGGACATTCCAGACCTAGCAGGCAAGGGATCTGTTTTTGGCTTTTTATCCGTAACCAGAGCGGTCACCCGAATAAAATCCAACCCCAACAAGTATTGTTTCCCTCCCTTGGCATGAGCCTTTGCGTTTGCCCCCTTAAGAACAAATGCAAGTTTTTGCATCCCCTCATTCATGTGAAATTCCCCAAGGTCCACTTCTGCGGAAAGTGCCACTTGTGCACTGTAGAGATCCACCTTTTCCCGAATCTCCGAGTTGTTAAGAACTACTGAAAAGACACCGTAATCCGGCGCGGTAGTCATTTGCAGCACCAACCGGTAATTTCCCTTTGCCGGTATGGGAAACTCCGTCTCCATGGCATCGCCGATGACACCAAGCCACAATAGGTGAGAATCCCCGCTCCATTGATTTCCAAAATGCCTCATGCCCTGAATCCTTGATGTGCCTTTCATCACGAGGGATTCACCCTCATAAAGACCGGCAGAACCGGAAATCACATCCCTGCCCCTTACGGAATGGTAATCAAAGGGCGCAGCCTTACTCCTATCGGGCACGCACAGAACACCTGCCAAAAGAAGAACCCAAGTTAAAGACTTCATTGTTGGAACATTAAATGATTTAGCCATAGAGGTAAAGAGCCTCCGTTCAGGCGTTAATCAGCATAGCCCAGCAACGCCTTAACCACCTTGCGCTGACGAACGCACTCAAGACCATCGCCGACCTGATCCAGAGCAAACCGGTGGCTGATAAAATCAGCACCTGAAAGCTTGCCCTCCCTGATCCATTCGCACAAAGAAGACTGCGCCTGCTTTTCATAGAGCCGTGTCGGCCACTGATGAACCAACAGGTTGTAATTAAAGTCCGCCAGACTGTTATGGACGGTGAATGACTCCAGACCGGCATAAAACCCGTATACACACATCGAACCTCCCCTCTTGATTAATGGCAGGCCTGACTGGATCAACTCGGGCTTGCCGACAGCGTCGATGACAGCGTCCAATTTTACCCCGTTCCTCGAATCAATAATCCCCTGAAGGGACGGGTCATCTCGTTGAAACACATCATCCGCACCAAATGTTGAAGCCATTAAGCGTTTCTCCTCATGGGTATCAACCAAGCCGATCCAACCAAGCCCAAACAACCTGCCCAGTTTCACAAAGCTTAACCCCACAGGCCCTCCTCCATAGATAAGCACGTCATCTCCAGGGCGAAGATGAAAATCACGGAATGCACCCAACACTTCCCGCCAAGTGCAAAACAGCACACCATCCTCAAAAGCAATATCATCTGGAAGAGGCGTCTGTATCTCATAAACCTCAACCCATCCGTGCTCCTCACTGGCAACCCCGTCTTCTACCATTGCCTCATGGTCATTGACGAGGACATATTCGCAAAAGCCCCCCCACCCTGAACGCAACCCTTCAACACCCAGTTCCTTATCAAAAACCAATCCGCTTAAAGCACGCCCCCCGACTTGAAAATTGCGCACTTTATCACCTATCTCAACGACCGTGCCGACGCTCTCATGCCCAAGGGCAAAGGGAAAGGCATTTTCCATTCCCGGAAAATGCCCAGCAACAAGCTCGCCGTCTGTATTATTGCAGATACAAGCAACCTCGGTTTTAACCAGTGCCTGATACTTCTTTGGAACAGGCACCGGGGTGTCAATGACAGTTACCTTATTTGGCTCAATAACGGCTACGCTCTTCATGTGTTTGTTCTTTGATTAATTCCCTGCACGTTCGCTTTCATCAACAGTGTAAAACAAAATTTCAAAATGCCCGGAAAACTTTGCGAATATCCAATTCCTGCGAGGAGTCTTATTATAGTGGTCCTTGCCATGGTCCTCCCTAGATAGTTAAGTCTCTCCAGCTCTTATTAGTGGGGTTTGAGGGTGGGGAGAGATAACTCATTGCGGAGCTCTGGATTGGCATGGCGGAGCTCTGGTTTGATGACGCAAATGATTAGCACACCAATTCTGATTATGCCTTTATCTTTGCTAAGTTTCCCATTCCCCAAAGCATAGTTCTCATGACCAGCTCTGATCAAATTGCTCTCGTGTAG
>CALCSP010000399.1 GCA_937893785.1 uncultured Verrucomicrobiales bacterium | reverse complement strand
GTCAATGGTGATGCACCGTTGGAGGTGGCCCATGCCTGTGAACTGGCACTGGAATACAGGCAGGAATTTGGCCGTGATGTGGTGATTGATTTGGTTTGTTACCGGCGTCATGGGCACAATGAGGCGGATGAGCCTGCGTTCACACAGCCACGTATTTACCGCACGATCAGCAACAAGAAATCCACTGCCACTCTCTTTAAAGAACGCCTTATTGAAGAGCGGGAGATGGGACAGGAGGAGATTTTGCAGGTTGAGAACGAGTGTCGCTCAAGGCTAGAAACCGAATTTGAAACCTTGAAGAATCACCAGGGTAAGCAACCGGGTAAATTCGCCGGTGCTGTGGTTGAGATTCAGGCTGATTATTCGTATGAGGTTGTTCCGACCGGCTTGAGCTCGGAGAAGTTGCGTGAACTCGGTGAAAGCTTGACTAGGATTCCTGAGAATTTCGCATTGAACAAGAAGTTGGAGAGGTTGTTCTTGGCAAGGCGGATACGGGCCACATCTGAAGGAGGGCCATATGACTGGGCTCATGCCGAAGCTTTGGCTTTTGGTTCATTGCTTGATGAGGGTAATCCCGTGAGGCTTTCTGGTCAGGACGTGAGGCGTGGCACTTTCAGTCACCGGCATGCGGTCTTTTATGATACCGAAACTCGTGAGCGTTACACTCCTCTGAAAAACCTGCGAGATGGTCAGGCAAGCTTCTGCGCATACAATAGTCTCCTCTCTGAGGCTGGGGTGCTTGGTTTTGATTATGGTTACAATTTGATAGTGCCCAATATGCTTATTTGTTGGGAAGCACAATTTGGCGATTTTGCCAATGGAGCACAGGTTATCATCGATCAGTTTATCAGTTCGGCAGAGTCGAAATGGGGGCGGCCTTCCAACATTGTTTTGTTATTGCCGCATGGTTATGAAGGACAGGGTCCGGAGCATTCCAGTGCTCGCCTTGAGCGTTTCCTTCAGATGTGTGCAGGTGGTAATATGCAGGTGTGTAACCTGACGGAGCCAGCGCAGTATTTTCATGTATTGCGCCGGCAGATTGTCAGGCCGCTGCGAAAGCCGTTGATCTTGATGTCCCCTAAAAGTTTATTGCGCCATCCGGAATGTGTTTCCTATGATCCTGACTTTACTGGCAGCGCTCATTTCAGAGAGATTTTAGATGATGATCATCTCATTGCGGGTCCTGAGCGGGTCACGAGGCTGATTTTTTGTTCTGGTAAGGTTTATTATGACTTATTGAAGTTTCGGAATGAAAATGAATTGCGCCATACAGCGTTAATCAGAATTGAGCAGCTTTATCCCTTTCACTGGGATATGTTGAGGGAAATCGTTTCCAGATATCCCGGCGCTCACAAAAAGTGGGTTTGGTGTCAGGAGGAGCCTTTGAATATGGGGGCATGGAGCTATATCAGCTCAAGGCTCAACGAGGCAGGCGGGGTAAAGGTTCGTTATGCAGGACGGG
>CALCSP010000398.1 GCA_937893785.1 uncultured Verrucomicrobiales bacterium | reverse complement strand
TCCACGTTGGCGAGCGCTTCAACTATGCGGTCAAGTTTACCGGCGTCCCCTCTGCTTCGTTTAAGTTTAATACTCTTCCGGAATGGATCAAGTTTGAGGGAGAGCTCACCGGCACTCCTACTGCTAAGCATTTGGGCAAGACCAAGCCTATCAACATTGTTGGTATGTCAATCCTTGGCCCTGGTCAGCAAATTTTTCATATTAATGTCCTGCCTCCTCTGGTCACTCCAGAATGGAAAGTCCACGTTAATGGCCAACCTGTTCCCACAAGATATATAGGACTGGGCATTGAAGCCGACCTTCCCCCAGGCAGCGCAAAGTGGCAATTTATCAGAAAATAAACTCCGCCCAACCGAGTCAGGTTCACACAAGATCCCCATCATGCTCCGCTTTCCCGCTCTCTTACTAGCTCTTTGCTCACATGCCATTGCTACTCCAGAAGTAGACAGCAGTAACATCGCCAGGCTCCATGCTCTGATGCAGCCAACAGCGGAAGAAACCAAGTGGCTTCAAATCCCATGGCGCACAAACCTTTGGCAGGCAAGAATGGATGCTGCCGCAACAGGTAAGCCTATTTACCTATGGGAGATGGACGGACACCCGCTAGGTTGTACATGAAACAATGGTGTCATCGACAGGTTGTCGAGCTTCTCAGATCCAGACATCATCAGCACTATCAGTGAGAATTTCATCCCAGCCACTGACAACGACTGGTATAACCGTCGCCGTAAGGACGCCGCAGGACAATTTTTCCGTAAAGTGGCAGACCAAGGACCACGTAAGGGAAACGGCACAAAGCAGGGGCACTACATCCTTACCGCCTCCGGAAAACTGCTTGGCTATAACAACAACCGATCCATTGAACGGCGCAGGGCATTCATAAACAAATCGCTGGAAAAATGGCACGCTCTTCCCGAATCTCAAAAGGCCCCCTCCCCCATTACTGATTCTGCAGCGGAGAATGAAAAACTGGATCCAAAATATCATGCGACCCCTCCTGCCGGCGGCATCGTGCTTGTTGCCTCATCCCGAATCCTGAAAACTGGCGGCAACCAGCAGCTTGAAATCTGTTCTGCGGATGACATTGAGCATAGCTGGGGGCACATGGCTGCCATTGACCGGATGTGGATTCAAGAAGAAGAGTGGCACTCACTGATCAATGCTGCCAAAGATGGAGAAAAATTCCCTCAAGCACTCGCCTATCGCCTTCTTCGCTATCACCTGCTGGATTTTACACGCGGTGAACCTGTAGCCTGGAAACGCCAGGAGGTGCGACGTTTCAATCTGAAAATCATTCCCTCCAAAACCTCTGGTCACTACCGCATCAAGGGCAGTGCCATAATGGCTACGGACACTGACCCCGCCATGGCCAAGCGCGGTTTTGACGTCAACCTGTATGGGGAAATTCAGACTGGGCCTTCAGGAAAACCAACACGCTTTGATCTTGTCGCGCTCGGTGAACACTGGGGTGATGGACCTTATACAAAAGGCTCTCGACCGGGTCGGACCCCGTTGGGAATCGCTTTCCGACTTGCCACCCCTGACAATCCTGTTGACCACATTCGCCCTCAAGGAAGTCATTGGCTTAAGGGATACTGGGAAGCAGATAAACACTGAAGAAAAAAAATCTTCCCCCGGGAAAAGCCGGGGATATCCTTTAGAAATGCCTATTAAATTCCTTCACACCCGCATTCGTGTCAGCGACATCGACCAGTCGATCGCATTCTACGAGAAACTCGGCTTCAAGCTAACCAGAAGAAATGATAAATCCCCAGCCGGCAACCGCCTTGCATTTCTTGAAATTGAGGCCAGTGAACATTTTCTCGAGTTATGCTATTCCCCCGATTTCAAAGTGGAATTTCCGGAGGACCTTATGCATACCTGTGTCGGCGTTGAAGACATTATTGAATATTGTGATCAGCTTGAAAATAGTGGTATTGAGATATGGCCCGGAGGCTGGCGGGAAAAGTTTACCACTGGCGAATCAAAGATGGCCTTTGTGACAGACCCTGACGGTTACGAGGTCGAGATACTCGAGAAACAGTGAACGGTTCTCCGTAGCGCATGTATCTGCTCGCCCCGCTCACCAGTGCGCTCATCTATCCATTCGCAAGCCTTTTTTTGAAGCGTGCCATCGGGGAGGGCGCTGGCCTTCTAAGAACCGCTTTCCTTAGCAATATTGTATTATTTGCGGTTTTCCTGCCCGCTCTTCTCTTCAATGAGCAAGCACCACAATGGTCCCAACTGGGATGGCCTCTGGTTGCAGGGCTGTGTTTTTTCGGCGGTCAGGTTTTTACTTTTCTCGCCATTCGTGCCGGCGATGTCTCTGTGCAGGCTCCACTGATGGGCATCAAGGTAATCTTCGTTGCCCTCTTCTCCTTTTTCCTGAAACCTGACGAGGTGCCAGCACTGCTCTGGGCTGGATCAGCCATGGCGGCCATGGCAATTTTTCTTCTGGGAGGTGCCAACATGCAATCGTTGAAGGAAAACAGTCGCACCGTGTTCTGGTCACTATGTGCCTGTGCCTGCTTTGGTGCTAGTGACAGTCTTGCCGGTTATCGAAGTGCTGATTTTGGCCGTATTCCATTTATTATCATCATGGTTGCAGTCGTAGCAGTGGGTTCGCTGGCATTTGTCCCTTTTTTCTCCGCACCACTGAAAAAAATCCCCCGTCATGCACGCAACCTTGCCATTGCAGGAGGCATGGCCATTGGCATACAGGGGATCATCCTCAACCTCTCTCTCACATTTTTTGGGCAAGCAACGGCCATGAATATTATCTATTCCACACGCGCATTCTGGGGTGTGCTTTTAGTATGGCTCATCGGCCATAAGCTCGGTAACAACGAAGCAGCGCAGCGGGGGCACGCCGTCATGAGTAAACGCCTTGCCGGAGCATGCCTCCTAAGCGTAGCGGTCGTGACGGTATTTCTCTAGGTTTCATAAAGTCCATTATAAAAGAAATCTAATTTTGTAATCCCTTTTCCTCATGCACTCCCTATAATAAAAAGATGACGGATTCTCACCAAGTCATCAAGAATGCATGTGAAAAGCTCGGGACAAAACAAATTGCTGACAATCTGGGGGTTTCGCTATCCCTTGTATATAAGTGGGCACAACCCAAAACGGACAAGGGAAGCGGAAGCCGTAATCCTCTGGACCGGGTTGTTGAACTAATCAACAGCACAGGAGATCAGGGAATTATCGAATGGATATGCGAGCAGTCGGGAGGTTACTTTGTCCGCAACCCGAAACACTCAGGAGATGAAAGCTATGAAGTAATGCCTGCCACCTCGCAGATTGTCGAGCAGTTTGCAGCACTGCTTGCCGAGATAAGCAAAGCGGCAAATGACGAGGCCATCAGCACCAGCGAATCCGAGCGAATCCGAAAAGTATGGGATGCGCTCAAGTCCTTTACCGAAGGCTTTGTCGATTGCTGTGAGAAAGGCGATTTTAACGATATGCCCAGGAAATAAGCTCGACACCCAGCCCCTTCTGTTCCATCCCATTTGTTCAATAATTCGTGGATCAGCGCACGCAATCCGCTCAAGATCACGGGTATGCCCCTTAGCCAAAAAAGGCACCTTTCAGGATTCATCATTGTTTTTATCCATCCAGGCGGGTAATACCGACTTGGCAGAAGGTTTCACGGGGTTAGAATGAGCCCCGAATGATGCAGCGACTCAAAGGCAAAAAGGCAATCGTTACCGGTGGGGGATC
>CALCSP010000397.1 GCA_937893785.1 uncultured Verrucomicrobiales bacterium | reverse complement strand
GGGTTCGGGGATTGTGACAGTTGATTTCGGATTTTCTCTTAAGGAAACCTCAGAATTCATTGACCGCTTGCAATTGTACAAATGTGCCGAAAGTCTTGGGGGGATTGAGTCACTGTGCTGCCATCCTGCATCGATGACGCATGCTTCTGTTCCTGCAGAGCGAAGGCGTGAAGTTGGCATTACCGATTCATTGGTCCGGTTCTCTGTTGGAATTGAGACAGTGGACGATCTTTTGGAAGACCTAAGTAGGGGGTTGTCCTCAATAGGTTCTTAGCGGAGCAAGTGAACAGTAGGGACTCGCTCGATGGATAAGTATGGATTACGCGATGTGATGAGGGATCCCCCTTGCAGTGAGCAAGACCTTGGGCACCCGCTTCCTGACTCAGACTATGCTGTTTCCGTTTCATTGCCCAGATGGAAGCATGTGATCGGCTATGAAGAGGGGGATCCAAGTGTGCTAGAGCGGTTGCGGACTGGATACCCTAGATTTTTTGTTCCTCGTATTGTTCGCCATTTGGAAAAAACGTGTCTTCAGGATCTTGGGGCTGCATCCGGTGAAATGTGCAAAATTTTTCCTGATGAACTTACTGCCTCTCGGTGTGCTGAATACATCAGAGAGCGGGCGGATGGATGGTCTGTTAGGGTTGATGCCCTAGGGAGTAAAGCGGCCTTTGCTGTGATTTTTCCTGAAAAAATCCATCAGGTGGCCACTGATTACTGGCGATATTGTGGAGAAGGTGTCAGTGGTAGGCATGCGGCCTTCCTGCTTGGTCAGTCTGAGCGAATGCAAGAAGAGGGCAGGGATGCATGTGCTGAATTGCGTAGCAGGATCGCATCTGATTGCGGTCAGCATTCTAAAGATGCGCTTCTTTTTCCATCAGGAATGGCTGCAGTGGCTGCAGTGCAGAGAGCCTTGAGCTCTCTTGCTCCCCGAAAGCGTAGTGTCCAGTTTGATTTTCCTTATGTTGATGTATTGCGCACGCAACGTGAACTGGGTGAGGGCAGCGTGTTTTTGCCTCTAGGTAATGCGGATGCACTCGTTGAATTAAAGCGGATAGTTCACGGTGGAGAGCCTCCTTGCGGGGTTTTTTGTGAGTTGCCCAGTAATCCTCTTTTGAGGAGTGTTGACCTTGCCGCAATAGCTGAAATTACCCGTCCCGCAGGAGTTCCTCTTGTTGTCGATGATACGGTGGCAACGAATGTTAATGTTGATGTATTTGAATATGCCGATCTGGTGACGACCAGTCTCACCAAGTATTTTTCAGGTAAGAGTGATGTGCTTGCTGGTGCAATCATCTTAAACAACTCGTCACCATTCGTCGACCGCCTGCGCAATGCTTTGGTCAATGAAAATGGTAATGGTTTATGGGATGGAGACGCGATAGCGCTTCTTGAGAATTCAAGAGATTACCACAATCGGATGCAACGTGTTAATGAGACGGCTCCGAAATTAGTTTCATGGCTTGAGGAGCACCCAGCGGTTGAGCGCGTATGGTATCCAACTGGTGAAACGAGGGCATGTTATGACCAAGTTCGGCGTTCGGGAGGAGGCTATAGTGGACTGTTTTCTTTGCTGCTAAAGGATGCAGAAATTAAAAGCCCGGTATTTTATGATGC
>CALCSP010000396.1 GCA_937893785.1 uncultured Verrucomicrobiales bacterium | reverse complement strand
GTTCTGTGCCGTGCCAGTAGTCTGGCGGATAGCAGTCAACCATTCCGTGAGGCCAATTTTGACCGGCGCAAGTCCTGCCAGGATGTTTGCAGCACATAGGGTGGTCAAGGCAACGATTAATGTCCTGTAAAGGAGTTTCATTAATTCAGGAAATCAGGATGTGGCCAAAACGTGGCGTGATCATTTCATTAATCCGGATATGACAGGCTGACTACCCTGAATCGCTCTGACGTCCAAGAATTTCCCCTGATTTCCCCAAGGAAAAGGGATCGGTATGCAATAATTGCTGCCTGCCTGAGCCGGCGGAAGCCGGGCAGGCATTCAGAGATCGGTGCTTTTACCTAGAAGCGATTCCTAGGAATAGGATGCCTGGGCTCCCTTGGTGGAGCGTTTTTTGATCCAAGGCATCAATCCACGCAGGCGTTTACCAACTTTTTCGATCTCGTGCTCTGAACCAGCTTTGCGCAACCGGTTGAATTTTTTCTGCCCTTTCTTGTTTTCCTGGATCCACTCTTCGGCAAACTGTCCATTCTGAATGCGTTTCAGGGCGCGCTTCATTTTGTTTTTGGTTGCGTTGTCCACAATGGTGGGGCCGACACTAACATCACCCCACTCTGCAGTCTCGGAAATGGAGAAGCGCATCCCTGCAATTCCTGATTCATTCATCAGGTCGACGATCAGTTTTAACTCATGAAGGCATTCAAAATATGCCATTTCCGGTTGGTAGCCTGCTTCAACCAGAACTTCAAATCCGGCAGTGACCAGTGCGCTAACTCCTCCGCAGAGGACAGTTTGTTCTCCAAAAAGGTCTGTCTCGGTTTCTTCCTCAAAAGTGGTCTGGATAACACCTCCGCGGGTTCCCCCAACGCCGTGTGCCCAAGCCAAGGCAATTTTCTTGGCATTTTTCCCCGGGTTTTGGTGAACGGCAATGAGTGCAGGAACACCCTTGCCCTCAGTAAACTGGCGGCGAACGATGTGCCCTGGCCCTTTGGGTGCAACCATAATGACATTGACGTCTTCAGGAGGTACTACTGTGCCGTAATGGATCGCAAAGCCATGACTGAATCCAAGGGTCTTGCCTTTGGTGAGGTTGGGCGCGATATCCTTTTTGTAGATTTCACCGATCTTGGTATCCGGTGCGGCTACAAAAATAACATCGGCTTTCTGTACTGCTTCAGCTGTATCATAAACCTTGAAGCCGAGTTTCTTGGCGACGGCTCGCGACTTAGAACCTTTGTATAGTCCGATAATTACATTCACTCTGCTCTCCTTGAGATTAAGGGCATGGGCGTGCCCCTGAGAACCGAAACCGATAACGGCAAAGGTTTTTCCCTTGAGGGCTTTCATGTCGGCGTCTTTTTCGCGGTAGATACGGGCGGGCATGGTATGTGTTAAGATTTATGGCTGAAATGTTTATGGTATTCCCACTAGGAGGGGCGCGAAGGATGCCTTGAAACCGCCCTTGGGTCAAATGCAAAGGACAAACATCGCTCACTGCCGTGCGGCTCGCACTACCCCTGCGCCAAGAATTAACGTGAATAAAAAGCACCCCAATCCCGCGAATATACTGGGTTTGCTGGAAATCTTTGGGTTCATAGGCCCGGGTTTGGTTAGGTCCCAGTAAAGGTCGAACAAATCGCTCTCGTTTCGTGTTTCCAGAGATTGAAGCTCTTTTTTGGAATCAAACGGGATCAGCTCAAATTCCCGTTGTTCACCTATCTGGAAGGCTGAGCTTTGCTGGGGAATTCGATTCCGAAAAGCATAATGGATTACCGCTATTTTGCCTTCATCTTCAGGCTCGAGGGAACCCTCAATTACGGAATCAACGCGATACTCAGCCGCATAAAGCAGAGTGGAATAGGTAGTGGATTTCGGGTCGGGCAGTTCTGGCTTTGTGATCAGCGTGGCGCGGATTTTGGCTCTGTCTTGTCCCTCGATTGAGGCGGGTTCATTATTAAACTGCACGTCCTGCCATTTTACGCCAGCACTCTGGGCGCCGCTTTCTGAGAGCATCAGATCACGGGCAGCAATGGTCCAAACAAGGACTTTTTTCTTTTTCATCATGGACATGCTGCCCTTGCGTTGTGCCAGTGCCTGGCGAACCCCGGTTGCAGCGCCGCCGTTGATGGCGATCACGTCGAGCGGCGTGCCAAGTCTCAGTGCGAGGTGTTCTGCAAGTCCTGCTCCTGTACCCCAGTCCAGGCCAATAGCATCCGAATAGATGTTCGTGAAGCTGTCGCCGAGCAGGATGATGGGGGAATTTTGATCGCGCGTTTTTCCGGTGACCGGTGTGACTTCGACACTTTCCAAGGTAAAGATTCCTGGGCCGATATCCAGTTTTTCAACGAGATCACCCAGTGATTGACGTGTTTGGCGGTCGGCCGGATTAAAGTCATGATCGGGTTGATGCCAGGGTTTGGCAGCAATGTGCTTGCTGATTGTTTCTGCGGCAAGTTCCATGGCGGCAGGAGTCCAGTGCGTGTCCTGCTTGAGGAACACTCGGGTGCTGTCCTTGAGTTTCCAGAAGGCATCGCTCAGGTCGATGACCTCGACATTGGGAAGTGTGCTGATCTTCTCATAGAAGGTTGCGGCATCCGGGTGAGTGAGTGGAGAGGTGGTTGCTTCTCCTATATATTCAGGGTAGATCATTGGCTTGACCGGTATGGGAACCAGTATGAGCTCGACACCAAGCTCATTAAGCTGCCCGGCAAATGTCCTGATAGCTTCTAGGGGAGCCCGCCATGGCTTACGGCTCGGATCCTTGGCAACGGAGTCCGGTTCCGCTTTGATAGGGCCATAGCCGGTGAGCGCATCGAGAGCGGTCTGTAGATAGAGCCAGCCTTCCTTACCGATACGGGTTTTACGATTGCCTTCTCGTAGCGGACTGTTGACAAGGGCTCGCTGGATAAGACGCCGGGGAGGATCGGTAAAGGGTGCCTCTTCCAGATTATCTTCAAAATCCTTAAGATGCTGAACGATGCCCTTTCCGGTCTGGATGTTGAAGAGTTCTTTAACGGGAACCCATCCACTGGGTATTGCGGCAGGGTTACTGTTTTCTGAGGTAACGAAACCTTTGCTGATTGCAAGGATGTTCCGGTAGACAGGGGGTAGGGTGATGATCAGTAGAAACAGGAAAATACATGTCCAGGCAGTGGATTTTCCAATGCGGATTTCAACGTCGTCATGCAGGCCTTTATATGGATTTTTCATCCTAGAACTGGAAATAGAGGAAAGGGTTAAAGGCCTGAGTGAACATCATTCCAAGGGCGAGTAATAGCAGCAGCAGGCTCAGGAGAACCTTGCCTGTGGTGAGCGTCTTGAGGATTTCCGTCGACCTTGGCATGAAGAAAGCCGACCAGAAGCAGACAGCCAGGAAGAGCAGTGCGGCTGGGCGGGTGACTTGTGCCATTAAGAGACTAGCAGAGGGGGCATGGTTGCCGGGGGCAAACATCGCACTGAGGTAGTTTCCGGCGACGTGGAAATTTTCTGCCCGGAAGAAGACCCAGGTGATCAGCACGATGATGAATGTTGCTGCCACCTTGACCGGGGATGGAATCCACTCCCATTGGGATCTTGCTGAAGCGAGGCGCTCCAGAGCAAGCATGCCCCCGTGTATGGCCCCCCATGCGATAAAGGTCCACTGTGCGCCGTGCCAAAGGCCACCGATGAGCATTACCAGCATCAGGTTGATGTAGGTGCGCCTTGTTCCCTTTCGGTTCCCACCCAGCGGGATGTAAAGGTAGTCGCGCAAAAAGCTGGATAGGGAGATATGCCATCGGCGCCAGAATTCCGTGATGGATCGTGACTTATAGGGGGAGTTGAAATTCTCCGGGAAACGGAAACCGAACATTCTTCCCAAGCCGATTGCCATATCGGAATAGGCTGAGAAATCAAAGTAGATTTGGAATGCGTAGGCACAAACTCCGATCCATGCGACAGGGGTCGAGAGTGAGCCTTCCCCGGCGCCGAAGCACAGGTCGGCAACTTCGCCGGCCGGGTTGGCCAGCAGGATTTTCTTGGCAAATCCGAAGTTAAATCTAGCCAAGCCGTAGGTAAAAATACCGACGGAATGACTGCGTGAGCGGATCTGCTCAGCAATGCTGCCGTAACGCACGATCGGGCCAGCCACCAGTTGTGGGAACATGGATACATAGCAGGCAAATCCCAGAAAGTCCGGGGCGGGTCGTGCATGTCCGCGGTAAATGTCGATGGTATAGGACATCGACTGGAAGGTGTAGAAGGAAATGCCCACCGGCAGGATAATCTCGTAGAAGAAGGGTGGCAGCATGACGTCTCCCATTCCAAGTAGTTCTGCAAAAGCTGATACATTCTGGGAAAAGAACCCGGCATATTTAAAGAATGCGAGGACGCCAAGGTTGACGATCACTGATGTCCAGAGGCCTGCTTTGCGTGCCCTCGGTGAGTTACCCTCTGCCGAGATAATCTTTCCGCAGCGGTAATCGATCCATGTTGAGGCCAGCATGAGGAAAACAAACCAGGGGTTCCACCAGCCGTAGAAGGCGTAACTGGCAAGTGTCAGGACAAGGTGTCGCCAGGATTTGGGCGCGAGGTAGTAGGCACTCAGGACGAGGGCCAGAAAGTAGAAGATGAAAATGTGGGAGCTGAATACCACGCCCTTAAGCCTCAGGCGTTATTACCCGGGAATGGTAAGGTTTAGCACGATCAGCGAAATTTCAAAGTCGCGAGATGCCCGAATCTCGGGCCGAGGTTGCAACAATCTTAATTTACCGCTTTGCCGGGCTTCTTTGGCAGAGTGATAAACGGTTCGCGCAAGTAAACGGGTTCAGGGGAAATTTGTTCGAGACGAGCCAGTTCAGCCTCACTCATGCAGGCGGCGAGGGTGGCGATTTTACTGGCACTGGGTTGTGTCATGATGCTGCCGGGAAGTTCGGTTTCATCAAAGCTATAAAGGTCGCGCCCATGGGTTTTCAGGCGGGCTTCCAGTTTTGCGTCATCAATCAACTCAGGTTCTTTCTCAAGTCGGTGCCCGTTGACTTCAGCCAGAAATGTGGATCCTCTCCTCGCGTCTCCAATCAGGGTAAAGGTTTCGCCTTGAGCTGCTGCGGCGGCACAGGCTGAGGGAATGCCGATAATAGGTATTCCAAGCGCCATCGCGACTGCAACGCCTGAGGCAATTCCGATTCGCACTCCGGTGTAGGAGCCGGGTCCAGTGCCCACCGCAATCAGGTCCAGTTCCCGGCTACAGCAATTCAAGGCATCTTCAAGTGGTGAGAAGATTTGTGAGTTATGAGAGCGTTGCGAGCTGAATTCACGGGCAAAGACCAAAGTTTGGCCTACGGCAAGGGCGATACGCCCGGTAGCCGTTGAAGTGTCGATTGCCAGAACTCTTCTCATGGTTTTTCAATTGGTGAAATCAGTCTTGACCGGTCTTCCTGGATTTCAAGTTTAAGCCAGCGGGTGTATGCTGGCAGCACTTCCGGGAACCGGTCGGCCCATTCAATGATACAGATCCCACCGGCATCGAGGTAGTCATCCCACCCAATTGCGATGAGTTCTTCTGCTGACTCAATCCGGTAGAAATCAAAGTGAAAGATCGGAAGTGACTGTTCCCGGTATTCATGCACCAGAGAGAAGGTGGGGCTGTTGATTTCCGCTTTAGAGCCGAGCCCTGCGGCAAGCCCCTTGGTGAAGTGGGTTTTGCCGCTACCAAGGTCTCCGACCAGTGCCAGGACATCCCCGGCCTGCATTCCGGCAGCTGCGTC
>CALCSP010000395.1 GCA_937893785.1 uncultured Verrucomicrobiales bacterium | reverse complement strand
TTCACGAAAATCATAGCTAAACCATGACAAACTCAATCACCCTCTCTCTCTTTTCCATCTCTACGCTGATTGCGATCAACCTTGGTATTTCCGCCAACGCCAAACCTGAATCGCAATCAGGTAATCCAGAGACCACCCAACCGGCATGGTTGGGTGTGGCCACGGCACCTGTTGATGAGGTCGTAGCCGCTCAACTTGACCTTCCGGAAGGCATCGGTGCCGCTGTTAAAATGGTCATTCCCGACAGTCCTGCCGAGGCAGCTGGCATCCGCAAACACGACATTTTCTTTGAGATAGGAGGAGAACCGGTAAAGTCTCCTGAACATCTTGGGGAACTGATTCGCAAAAAATCCAGCGGAGAATCTGTGGAAGTTGCAATTATTCAGCGTGGCGAAAAGAAAGCACTTAACCTCACACTGGGACAACGACCGGCTCACCTGCAGAACAATGAGGCAGAAAATGAAAACCCCTTCGGCAACCGTATTGAGCTCGGTGATCTAGGAGGTCTCGATTTTGAAATGCTTCCATTCAAGGGCAATGACGCGGCGATGGGCAACTTCCAGAAGCAGATCGAGAAAATGCGCAAGCAGATGGAAATGCATCTTGAGGGAATGTTTGAACTTGAGCAGTTCGACAATATGCTGCCAGGCGCAGGCCGTATCATGGGGTCAAGGACGATGATGTTCAGCAATGAGGAAGGCAGCATCGAGATTCGCAGCAAAGACGGCAAAACCAATCTCACAGCCAAGGATCCTGCCGGAGAAATCATTTATGAAGGAGCAGTGAATACAGAAGAGGAAATAGCAAAACTTCCCGAGAATCTTCGTAATAAGCTCAAGGAGTTTAAGAAATCCAGCAACGGGCTCAGCTTTGAGGGATTTCAGCTTGGTAATCCACGATTGAAGGTGCCCGGCTTGAAGAAGAAGAAACCTCAAAAGGACACCCCTATTCCTCCAGCAGAAAAAGACGGAAAGAAAATCAGACTCTAGTCGCCTTTAGCACTTTGCCTATCCCTGCCTATTGTTCTTCGGGAGCCTCATAGAGGTTGTCTGGATCGCTTGCCGCAAGCTCAACAAAAAATCCCGCTAGCTTTTCCGTAAGCTCAGCCAACAGCTGCTGGCCCTTGGAAGCCGTTGCCCGTTCAGGATTACCCGAGCCCGTATCATTGGTGGCTTTAAGCCAGTCCCGCTGACTCCATGCCCAGCCCTCCCGAAAGGCACGAATCCTTGAGGGGTTGGTTGAGCCATCGCCCGCCCCATCAAGCGGCATTACCAAGTGCGGAGCAATATGCATCATCAGGCTGGTTTCCACCTCATCAGCATGGTCTCCCGGATCCTCAAATATCTCTTCGAAGTCGACCACGCTGAACCAATCCACTGTGGAGAGAAAAACCTCCGGAAACTGGGCCTGAAGTTCACGGAGTTGTTGTCGGAAATTGTTTCCTCCATGGCCATTGAGCACACAAAGCTTTGAAATGCCCTGCCCTGCAAGTGAGCTGATCACATCGGCCAGAACCGCCGTCTGCGTGGACGGATTCATGTTGATACAAAACGGAATATCCAGTTGCCCGGTATTTACGCCAAAGGGCAC
>CALCSP010000394.1 GCA_937893785.1 uncultured Verrucomicrobiales bacterium | reverse complement strand
TCCTTCCAACAATCCCCGAGGAGTAAGAAAAACGGGATAGATTCATGAGCCACGAAATTCATGGTTAAGCTGGCTTTGAAATTGATTGGACTAGGAGGATGCGCTTTTTGCAGTGTTGATCTTTTGGTTCGAGGACCATCAGCTAGATGTTTTTGAGCGTGATCTGAAGAGATAAGTTTCGATTCGAGAAGCTCAGTAATGAACAAAAGTGAGCCTTGAATTGACACCTGTCATCATACTGCCAGTTTTCCAACCATTGAATTGATTGGGATGAGTTCGACTCATTGACATCCCCTGAGCAATTAGGGCATACCGTCAAAAAAAGTAGAACAGATGCTGCACGTCAGCCTGACTGACTTTTATGGGTCAATTTTTCCCCATTCGATCTCCACACGGGCAAACCGTGCTTTGGCAGAGTTCATGGAAACAGTATCAACTACTTTAACACGCTCCCATGAATCATCGATGGGTGAAATAGTGGTTGTTCCTGATTCTTCCCACTCGTTTTCTGGGTTGAGTGAGTCTGAAAAAACGGCTCGGTAATTTATTTGAGGATTGGTTTCCGATCGGCGGCGAACAAATTCGATTGCGAGCCGATTGCCATCCATGAAGACTGCCGGGCTACCCTTAGAACCCGTAGAGGGTTCCATTGGCGATCTGTCTGCGATAGAGGGAGAAGTATTGAGTGCATACTCAACGATATTCACTAAACCGTCCTTATCTGGGTCCTCGTAATCTCCACTGATATCGGAATCAAGGAGGTCGGCTAATTCAAAATGTGTAGCCTGCCAGATCGCGTAACTTCCAACAGCAAATATCACAGGCATGACTTCACTTTGAGTCAGGTTGGTTTTCCCAGGCCCAAGATAGGCTTCCGCATAAAGGTCAATGACATAAAGTCCGAGGTCACTAAAGCCCCAGTTTGCGTGGTCATGTCCATTTTCCAGTGAAAAGAATGCGTCATCCCGGGTTATTCCTCCTTCGCTTGTTGATGCCCAAACGGTATTGGACCCAAACCCTGATTGCCAGAGAGCAAAGTGCCCCTGCCCTTTGCCTACATAATGCACGTCACTCAATCGTAAAACAATCCAATGTCGTGCCAAAGAACTGACCCTTGGATCATCGCTGGAATAAGATGCCACCCGACTTGCTCCATGATTGTTTTCAATACCCGGCCAAGCAATGCTATTGTCAGATTGTGTGAGAATCCATAAGGGGGCTCCGGCTTCTGCGCCGGTGAAGTTCCAACTTGCTGAGGAGGGGCGCTTGAATCTTGCACCTCGGTTTGCGGGCCCCGGCTGCCACTCAATATCAGGGACAACAATGAAGGCGCTGTCACTTGGTAATGCTCCTTCCGAGAGATCATCATTCGATTTCCCGCCTCCATACAATTGTTCGCGCCATTCTCCATTACCCAGATAATCGAATTCGACATCGATATGACTAGTGATTGGGATGAGTGCCTGACTTGTCTGGCAGAGGCAGAAGCATAGAGTTGTTATTAAGAAATGAGTTGTTATTTTCATTTTTCAGGAGGGTAAGCGGGATTTTCACCTGCTTCGATTTTCGCTTTCAATTGATCGGCATCCCATGTCTCGACATGCCCATCGGCAAAAAGGTAGTTGCTCGAGCCATCGGTCTGATCTGCATTTGGCTCGCCTGAGCGGTGCAGATCAGGTGAAATATCTTCTATTACCGCATTCCAATTTGTCCATCTGTTGGAATGCGTGTGATCATTCTGTGCCCCTACCGGAGTATCTTCAGCAATCGTAAAAGCCAGCATGGTTTGGCTTGGTCTGGGAATGAGTGCCGGCATATTGTAGGGTTGTGAGATCAGATTGCCAAAAGGATCATACTCCGGGACAAAGAGATAACTGTTGAGAATGTAGCTCGTTCCACCGGCCTCGATTCTCTGGTCGGACTTGGGATCGCCAGGGCTGACGCGTATCAAATCAAATCCTTCTCCAAGATATTCCTTGAGTTGATAGACCCACGCTTTCTCGATGGCTGTGCCAGTGGTGTGACTGGTCATCGGAAAGCGGCCGTTATTGTTGGCGGCATATAACTGAATGGCGACTCCAATTTGACGCAGATTGGAAGCACATTTTGTCCGCTTTGACATCATAATGAAGTGCTTGGCCCCACTAAATCCGATGAGAGACAGGATTGCGATGATGGTGACCACGACCAACAACTCAATCAACGTGAACCCTTTGAGAGTTCTACCTCGCCCTTTATTGCAAATTTTTTGCATTAGTGAATTGACTTCATGTCACCAACTCGGCAATAATTCAATAAATAATAAATTATTGCAATTTTTATGCGATTGCGATTGACCTACTGCAATTAGTTTGCAAATAATCGCTCAACCTCTCATTTATAAAACTCAAATTTAAGAAAATGAATACCTCAATGAAGTTATCTATCGCGGTAATGAGCGCTTTTGCGCTTGTATCCTCACCTATTAATGCGGCGAATTTATTTACTGCAGAACACGGAGACGTTTGGGGAATTGGTTATGAAGATGGAGAGCTTGAGCCACATGTTCACATTGAAGGAGGGGTCGTAAATGGTGTGTTTGTTGACGAGGAGGAATACCATGCCGATGAAATCATTACAGTGGTACCGCAGAGCACTTTTGATTACATTTCCAGTAACGGAGGTCGCCCTGGCGGTTCAGAGTGGGATGCCATTGGAGTTGCGGCAGGTGAAGGATTTTACTTTCTGCCCCAAGCCAGTGCAGGAGTCGCTGGAGCTGATGCGTTAGGTACCCCGTTTGTAGGAATTGGAACGGAGGAACTGGAGGTCGGAGATTGGGCTTCTGCGATATCCATTCAACTGCTTTCTGTAAGTGGGCCGGGCGAGTTTTCCATCTGGGAGGATGGCCTTTCACCATTTTTCTTCATGAGCACGGCTGACGGAATTGATGGTAACGACGAATTTCTCCAACCCGCTGGTGGGCATGGCCACGTCAATTGGGGGTTCACGCAAGCAGGTAATTATGACATTACTGTTCGCGTTTCTGGAACCCATGCAATCGATGGTTTTAAGTCATCAGATGCTACATTTACGTTTTCAGTGATTCCTGAGCCTTCCACTAGTCTATTTGCCCTATTTGGCGCTGGTCTGCTTATCTTGCGCAGACGCAAGAAATAGTTGAGGGGATAAGTTTCGCGAAGCATTTCTGCATCGCATAAGACAGCGGTTTCCGGTTGATCTGGAAGCCGCTGTTTTTTATGCTGCGCTCTTTATCGTGCGCAATTTTTCCCGAACACGGATCATTTGCGTCGGATCGCTTTTATACTGGCGCAGCCAATGGACACAGTCTGCTGGGGGTAGCGATGTTTTGGAAGCGGGTAACTTAGAAAAGGATTTGTAGTTGTTTACTCTCCAGCCGTCCGGGGTTGATTCTGCAATCCAGTCTTCATAGTTTAACCACCAATCCAGAAATTTCAGGCTGGCGATATAGAGATTGATGGCTGGGCCGTTGAACAGGGTATCTGCGTCGTAGAACCCGGGGGCTGGTGGGCAATCCCCGGAATACAAAAAACAGCGTTTCTTGTTCCTAATATAGAGGAACTGTTGGCTCTTCTTTTTGGTAAAGTCGTAAAAACCAGCGCAAGCACCATGAAGTTCGACATATCGTCTGCCGTCTCCGTTATCGAGCGACTTACGGTAACAGCTGGTGCCTTGCAGTCCCTTTGACTTGATGCGCTTAAATCCATATTCGCAAAGCAGGTTGCCTTCGGGATAAATGACATCCCGTCCCCAAAAATACATTTGCTGCCCCAGGAGGGCAGTGAAGTCTCTCAAAAGCACGCGCAATCTTGACACGGGTAAATCGTGAACATTCTCAAATGGTGAATGCATCTGCCTCAACCCACGGGGCTTACAGCCATTCATCTGTTTTAGGATTGGGTTGATTTCTATATTAGGATGATTATGTGCACGGGAGTTGGAGGATTGTCTTGGACTCACTTATCCAATTTAGTTTCCGTTACCTTAAATGCAAAATATTTGCATTAATTAAATCTAGTGATGTGACATCAGCTAAATTAGAATGTGGGAAAAATGAATCGGCCTGATTCAGTCTTTTTATGGCGTGCAGATTACCCTGGAAATGGATGCTATGATTACCCTGTGGCTTATGAAGATAGATGAAGGATGGTCGGGATGACTGGATTCGAACCAGCGACCTCGTCGTCCCGAACGACGCGCGCTACCAAACTGCGCCACATCCCGTAATCTAAGACTTAATGGGGTAAATCTATTATGCGTTAATTACTTAACTCGGCAAGGCAAGATCTCACGTGGTTGGGGATCATTTCCGGATGACATGATAGAGCTGGAAAATGGTTCTGAAAAAAATGAACCCGCTAGAGTGAGGGGATGGAAACAGAGATGCTACCCTCAGTTTGATTTACCTCGTGGCTTGTGGATCTTCCATCAGGCCAGCGCACCTCGATACTTTTCGGGGTTTTGTTTGCCAGACCAAAGAAAAGTGATGGACTGGAATGGGAGAGGTATCCTGAACCAGCTTGCACCCAAGATGTGTGGCTTGTTTTATCACTCAGAGTCAGGGTCACTCGTGCCCCGATGCTCTGTGGGTTTCCGGGAGCACCTTGCAACTTTACACACAACATCCTGTTCTGCGGATAACGCAATTTGGATTGATTAATGAAGGAGCGTAATGGGCCGTTGTTACTAGCAACAAGAATATCGGGCCAACTGTCCCCGTCAATGTCAGCCAGACACGTGGCAGTGGCATCCTCGGGAACAAGCAGGCCACTGTCACGAGGCCACAGGCCTTCAAAGCTGCCATCCCCTTTGCCGCGTAACATCGTGCTCAATCCCCCGGACATCCTTCCGGTTTCCGGTTGGGGGCCGTAAAAATTCTGGGCAAGATAAAGATCTGGAATGGTGTCGCCATCCATATCATTGATAATGATACCAAAGCTCGGAGCCATCTGGGCCAATCGAGGTAGGGCTTTAAACTGGAAATTACCTGAACCATCATTCATGAAGATGCCGGAAGCCAGTGTGTTGGCTGAGAATTTCCTGGCCGAATTGAGTTGGGGTTGTGTGTAAATCTGATCCAGCTCGGCCAGGGCAAAAGAATGAAAGGTTTTGAATTTTTCTCCCAGATGCGGAATAGCTTGTGTGGAGCAGCTTTTTCCACGTACGGGAAAAAGTTGATGATCCTCAAATTCGGCTTCCACCAGTTTAGTGTTTTCAGTGCCAAAATTCCCGGCATAGAGTAGTGCGGGATGCTTTTCCGATGCATGATATTTGGTGTTCAGTCCAAAGTTCCCGGCCACAAGGTCTATGTCGCCGTCTAGGTCAATATCACCAGCAGCGATGCTGTTCCACCAGCCTGTGTGTTGGGCAAGGCCGGCGCTCTTGGTCACATCGGTGAATTTCCCTTGCTGGTTTTGCAGATAAATGATTGGCCCCCATTCCAGAGAAACCAGCAAATCCTGCCAACCATCATCGTTGATATCGGCAAACACTGCTCCCGTTACAAGTCCGGGCTCGCTGAGGGCAGGAGCTAGCATTTCCGTGACATCGGTAAATTTTCCTTTTGTATTAAGGAGTAATTGGCTTTTAGCGGCGTCGGGGTATTTACCGGGAACCAGACGTCCGCCGATAAACAAATCCAAGTCACCATCCCGATCGATATCCGCTGCACTCACTGGGCCTCCGCTTATTTCCATTGGAGGAAGAGAGTCTGCAGGTGCAGGAGTGAATTGACCTTTACCGTTGTTCAGGTAAAGGCGGTCGCGCAGGTGCTCGCCGGTGCTTTCAGCACTACCACTGACAGAAATTAGGTCCTGATCGCCATCGCTGTCAGCGTCAATGAGAAGAAGCCCCATGTCCTCAAAGTTAAGGGTTTCCTGCAGTAGGGTAGGCTTTGAGAACTGGCCCTTTCCCTGATTGGTCACCACCTTTGTAGTGGAACCTGCTGCGCCTCCCAGCAGTATGTCGTTATCCCCATCATTATCAATATCACCTGTTGCAAGGCCGGGGCCTAGTTGTGAAAGTTTGTTGGGAAGCAGTGTCTGCAAGGCAAAATCATCGAAAGGGCGTTCCGAATGGAGTATTTCCGGTAGTTGGGAGTGAACTGCGAAAAGGGAATGTATCTCTTTTTCTTGCGATGGCTCAGGCAGAGAGTGGTCAGGTTCGGTTATCAAATAGGAGTGTCCTGCATCCAAGTTCTTGAATTCCTGTATCCTCCCGCTTGGCCAAGTGATTGTGAGACGATTAACCTGCTTACTGTTGCCAAGCCCGAAATGAGCCAGTGACTCATCAGAACTGAGGTATCCTCGAGCGGGGAAAAGCTGCCTGATCATTTTTCCGGAAGATGTCTCAATTTGCACTTTGGCACCGATACCAAAGCGGTTGCTTGCATGACCGCGGAGTTGAATGGTGATTCCGGGGATGGACGATCTATTCTCGTATAGGGTAGGGGACTCATCCCGATTGATGACAAAAATGTCTAGGTCACCATCACCATCCAGATCCGACTTAACGGCTGCGAGGCTGAACCCGAAATGATCAAGTCCCCAGGCTTTGCCTTGCCGTGAAAATTTCATGTTACCATCGTTACGCAATGCGATATTTTTTTCGTGCAAGAGATCTTTTGATGAGGGATTGGCAGTGCTTCCTTCCAGTTGTCTTATGTTCTGCGACATACCGTTGGTAATAAAAACATCGGAGCGCCCATCATTGTCGAGATCGGCAATTTTCACCGTCCAGGACCAGTCGGAATTAGCCAGGTTCATCATGTAGGCGGTTTCCATAACCCTATTTGTGCCTGTGTTGAGATACACAACGTTGCGCATGTTTTGTGGAGGGCGGGCATTTGCCATGAATGCAGTCTGCTCGGCAGTCATTGATCCCATACTGATTTTCCGCTTGTAATGGGTCGTGCCGGACATGTCAGCGGCAATAAAATCAATCAACCCATCGTTGTTCAGGTCTCCAATATCAGATCCCATGGTAAACATCGGGGTGTAGGGTACAATTTCCTCTATGG
>CALCSP010000393.1 GCA_937893785.1 uncultured Verrucomicrobiales bacterium | reverse complement strand
TTTTCCGATATAACACCTGCCAACGATAAGGTTGTGCAAAGGGTGAGATTGTTTTTTGATGAACAGTTTAAACTTGAAAGTGCTCGTTAGAGCTTTGCTTAATTCCATAAGATTGCGATGCTTTGTGTCGGTGCTATTATAAATGCAAAAGGTAAAGTATTACTAAGAAGCAAAAAATGAACTCTCATCCTATTGATCGTAGACAGTTTCTTAGGGGGATCGGTGTAACTCTGGCGTTGCCTTGCTTGGAAAGCGTGGCAATGGCGGATGTGCCGCGTTCTAGGCGGTTGGTTTGTGTCGGCAACCATCTTGGATTTTACCCGGGTAATTTTTTTCCAAAGACGACAGGTAGGAATTACATCGCCACCCCAACACTGGAGCCGCTTGAGGAACATCGTGATGATTTGACGGTTTATTCAAACCTGGATCATGGACTCAATGGCGGGCATAATGCCGTGCAAGGTTTCTTAACCAGCATCAAGAAGGAAGAGGCATCAGGATTCCCGGATAAAAACATTTCTTTGGATCAGTTAGCCGCTGAGCATGTGGGCAGTTTAACGCGCTTTCCATCGATCAATACAGGTATTGTGAACGGCACAGATATGTGCTGGACTCGTGCGGGGGTTCATGTGCCTCCGGTTAATAATCCAGCTACTTTATTTCGTGGGCTCTTCGTGAATTCTCCAGCAAATGAGCGCGAAGTTGAACGCACGCGGCTCAAGTATCGAGGAAGTGTGCTCGATGCTTTGCGTGACTCGGCAACAGCTTTGAACCGGACTCTCAATGCAGCCGATCGAAATAAGCTGGATCAATACCTGACTTCAGTTCGTGATGTAGAGCGTCGTTTGCAGATGTCCAGAGAGTGGCTCAATCGTCCCAAGCCCAAAGCGCCTATTGATGAGGTGCTGGACGAAGAAAGGCAGCATGTTGATGAAGTGGCGCTTTTTTATGATTTGATGGCACTTGCGCTACAGACTGATTCCACCCGTGTTGCGACTCTTGAAACCGGAATGGGTTTCCGTACTTCCGAGTTGGATCTGGACAGCTACCACGGGATTTCTCATCACGGAAAGGCTCCCGGTCGGATTGATCAGCTGAAAGTCGTTGAAACCTTTCTGACCGCAAAACTCAGCGGCTTTATGGACCGGCTGAAAGAAGCCCAAATTTTTGATGAAACGTTGATCGTCTTTGGTAGCGGCATGAGTGACGGTTCAAGTCACAGCAATCGTAATCTTCCTGTATTGCTGGCTGGCGGGGGCTTGCAGCACCAAGGCCACCTGGCCTGTCCGACAGAGCAACATAAGCGTGTCCCGCTTTCAAACTTGTGGTTATCCGTGTTGCAATGGTTTGGTTCTGAGGTTGATCGTTTTGGCAGGAGTACTGGTACGTTTTCTCCAATGGAAATTGGTTAGTTGAGGTTATGCGAACCTTTATCCAAAGTTTTGCTTTTCTGTTTTGTGTAAGTAGCTCTATTGCCGCAGAAGGTGAAATAACTTCAACTTTCCTAAAGCAAAACTGCCTCCGTTGTCATGGCAGTGAGAAACAAAAAGCGGATCGACGTTTTGACAACCTACCGGCACAAATCAAGACACTGGATGATCTGGAACGATATCAGGAAATTGTTGATCAGCTAAACCTTGGACTCATGCCACCCGAGGATGAGCCTCAGCCTTCGGTTCAAGAACGGGCTGACCTGATAGGGCATATCACAAAGCAACTAGCGATGGCCCGCACCGAGTTGAGAGGTTCCGGCGGGCATAGTGTCTTGCGCCGACTTAACTCATGGGAGTATCGGCAGACGATTGGTGATCTGCTCGGAGTTAACGTTGAAATTTGGAATCCGACAGAAGATTTTCCCGAAGAAGTAAAAGTTCATGGATTTGACAATAATGGGGCAGCTCTGGTCACTTCGGGAAGGTTGATGGATCACTACTTTGCGGCGGCTCAAGAAGCTATTGAGCGAGCTACGCAGTTTGGTCCTGTGCCTTCATCAAGGATATATAAGCAGCAAACTCCCTTTTATTTTCAGGGCAATGAGGGCAAAGACCTGCCCAAGCTGTTTCAGACTGGTCGGTTTCGTTTTGTCCCAGACACGCCATATACTGATCTTTACGGGCGTCATTACCGAGGTGGGCACATTGGCTTTTTGCCCTTGTTTAAGCAGGGAGGTGTTTCGCATAGCGGTATCTATACTATCCGAGTTCGAGCTGCAGCGGTTGGTCGTTTACATGACTACGGCAAGGCTTTGGGTGATTTTCGCAATGGTGATCCTTTGGTGATGGAAATCGCGGCAGTTGATAGACGTGGTAGTGTGACCAGCACA
>CALCSP010000392.1 GCA_937893785.1 uncultured Verrucomicrobiales bacterium | reverse complement strand
TGCATCCTAAAGTGGGCAAGGTAATTGTCTGTAGGCAATGATTGAACAAAAATCGGCGTTTTTTTTCTTAATTGGAGTATATTTTACCCGCAAGCGTCTGTTTTTTGCTATAGCAACAAACCTGAATTGCACTTTGTTTCATGAGAGAGAAAACCACGATATATACCGCAGCGGTGGCAGGAGCGGTATTGGCACTGTTGGTCTTTCTGTATTTCTTTTATTTTGCTCCAAGGGGTGAAAGGCTCGTTGTGGAAGGTTCAGGTGATTTGGATCCAATTGAGGGCAGTGGAAGTTTAGCTGACATTAAAACGGTCAAGCGTGGATGGGACGATGATGATGTGGATGAGGGGTTACCATTTCGTGGCTTTGCAGACCGGGTTCTTAGGAGAATGCTGAAAGCTTTATTTTTTGACCCTTCGGTCATACGCAAGGAAGCTGTCCTGACTTTCAATTCGGATGAAGCCTATCAGCTTTTCCTAAACTCCCTTGGTGCTCGCAACCTGCGCTTGCTGGGTAGTTCCGGTCCGCTTCGCTCGGTGCGCCTGGGATTTGACAGTTATGAGGACTTTGCAAATGCTTTGGCTGCTCTGGACCCAGCAGAAACAGCATCAGAAATGAATTATTTGGTGAGCCTTCCGTTGCCCCCCGAGCATAGGAACTCACCGGGTGCCGGTTCTGGCGCCGTGCCCTTTGGTAGAAATGCTTTGGAGAGTTTGGGAATCAGTGGAGATAATTCGGCGTTCGGGCGTGGCGTTCGGGTGGCTGTGCTGGATAGCGGTATACAGGATCATGTGGCTTTCAATGGTAAGGTGATCAGAGAACTGGATTATGTCCGCGATAGCAATGGCAACCCCATTCCTACTAATATTGAGAATGGGCATGGAACGGCAGTCGCTTCTATTATTGCGGGCAGTGATCCCCGGTTACCAGGAGTGGCACCTTCAGCCGAACTACTTAGTTACCGCATTTTAGATAATGAGGGTTACACCAACAGTTTCACTTTGGCTGAGGCTATTGTGAGTGCAGCTGATGAGGGCGCTGACATCATTAATGTGAGCCTGGGGTCAACCGGTGATAGTGCCCTTGTAAGGCAGGCTGTGGAATATGCGGGTTCTAAGGGGGCGCTGATCGTGGCGGCAACAGGTAATGACGGGCTGGATCAGGTGACCTATCCGGCTGCAATAGAGGATGTGGTTGCGGTAAGTGCAGTTGATGCAAGGGGGCAACATCTTGATTTCGCTAATTCAGGCAGCAGCCTTGAGTCGGGGGGGATGGCTGCCCCTGGTTATGGTGTGGTTACCGCTTGGCCGGACGGGCAGGCAAGCAATTTCAGTGGAACGAGTGCGAGTGCTCCTTATGTCAGCGGAGCTGTTGCGGCAGTGATGTCCGAAAATCCGGGTATGTCGGCACAGGCTGCCTACCAGCTCTTAACGGAACATTCCAATGAGGCGGGGGCCCCGGGATCCGATGATGTTTATGGGAGCGGAAATCTCAATGTCGGTCGTGTTCTGAACAGGAATAGTCCGGGGATTGTGGATGTGGCTGTGGCCAGTTACTATTATGACCCGGTGTTAGCTGTTTCCAACGGCACTGAGAATATTGCGCAGGTGATCGTGGAGAACCGCGGGACGGAAGCCTTACACAATGTCTCGGTGGATATTGATTCCGGCAATGGAGCTCGCACTTACAATGTGGCGTTTATTCCTGCCGGCGAATCCTACCTGATACCGGCTCCGATTAATGCGGCGGCGGGACGGTCGGCGGGGCAATTGGATGTTTCGGCAACCGCTACAGTCAACTCGAGCCTGAATACTCCTGACCTCAGTCCGGAAGACAATATATTGTCGACAAGGATTGAATTCAAAGAGCCTAGTCCTTAGCTATAGATTTCTCTTCCGCTATTGGCAAACTCTTCGGCCTTCTCCTTCATTCCGGCAGTAATAGCTTCCTCGGTTTCAAGGCCGTTTTCGGCAGCATATTGACGGACTTCATCGGAAATTTTCATGGAGCAGAAAGTAGGGCCGCACATACTGCAGAAGTGGGCTGTCTTGGCTCCTTCCTTTGGAAGTGTTTCGTCATGATATTCTCTGGCTCTCTCCGGATCGAGTCCAAGGTTGAATTGGTCATCCCAGCGGAATTCAAAGCGTGCTTTGGAGACGGCGTTGTCACGCTCTTGAGCGGCGGGGTGTCCCTTGGCAAGATCGGCGGCATGGGCAGCAATCTTATAGGTGATTACCCCTTCTCTAACGTCATCCCTATCCGGTAAACCTAGGTGTTCTTTTGGTGTCACATAACAAAGCATGGCACATCCATACCAGCCTATCATTGCCGCTCCGATTCCGCTGGTTATATGATCATACGCCGGGGCGATATCTGTCGTCAGGGGGCCGAGCGTATAGAATGGCGCCTCATGGCACCACTCCAGTTGCTTTTCCATGTTTTCCTGAATCATGTGCATGGGGACATGTCCAGGACCTTCGTTCATGACCTGCACACCCTTTGCCCAAGCCCGTTCAGTGAGTTCACCTTGTACTTTTAATTCCGCAAACTGAGGATAGTCATTGGCATCTGCTATTGACCCAGGGCGTAGTCCATCACCAATGGAAAAGCTGACATCATAAGCGGCCATGATATCGCAGATATCATCCCAGTGTGTGTAGAGGAAATTTTCCTTGTGGTGAGACAGGCACCATTTTGCCATGATGGAACCGCCTCGGCTGACAATTCCCGTCATGCGAGTGGCAGTGCTGGGAATAAAGCGCAGCAGCACTCCGGCATGGATGGTGAAGTAATCAACTCCTTGTTCAGCCTGCTCGATGAGCGTATCCCTGAAAACTTCCCATGAGAGATCCTCAATACGTCCCTTTACCTTTTCCAGTGCCTGATAGATAGGCACTGTTCCAATGGGTACTGGAGAGTTGCGGATGATCCATTCACGAGTGGCGTGGATGTTCTTACCGGTAGAAAGATCCATGACGGTGTCAGCTCCCCACTTGGTTCCCCAGCGCATTTTTTCCACTTCTTCCTCAATGGAAGAAGTGACCGCTGAGTTGCCAATGTTGGCATTGATTTTCACCAAGAAATTACGACCAATAATCATTGGTTCACTTTCCGGGTGATTGATGTTGGAGGGGATGATGGCCCTGCCACGGGCAACCTCTTCCCGGACAAATTCAGCAGTGATGAATTCAGGTGTTTTTGCTCCCCATGATTGACCGGGGTGCTCGAAGTTCATGACGTTTCGGGGGTCGC
The DNA here is from genome assembly GCA_937893785.1 of uncultured Verrucomicrobiales bacterium. GTDB lineage: Bacteria > Verrucomicrobiota > Verrucomicrobiia > Verrucomicrobiales > DEV007 > CACIUL01. The sequence goes on along the minus strand of CALCSP010000392.1, from coordinate 1,490 downwards.
GCTTTCCGTCCTTGAGTGCTTTATAGGCAGCTTCCCTGCCGAGGTTCTCCCTAATGGCGATGTATTCCATTTCCGGGGTAATGATACCTTCCCTTGCATAGTGCATCTGAGTAACGGGTGACCCTTTTTTGCCTCGCAGTGGATTGCGCTTGAGACCTGGATATTCGATGAGTCGGTTTTTTCCAGGTTTCCCTTCGTTATATTGTCTGGAATGTTGATCGGACAGGTATCCGTTATCCTCAGGTTTTGTAGAGCGCCCATCGTATTCCTCAACATCTCCCCGGGCAAGGATCCAGTCCTGACGTAAGGCGGGCAGTCCCCTTGTGACATCCCCTTGGTATTCGGGATCGCCCCATGGTCCTGAGGTGTCATAGACGCGAACTGGCTTGTTTTGCTCCACTCGTCCGTTTGGGTGGGTTGTTTCTGAAAGTGAGATTTCCCGCATGGCCACCTTCACCTCAGAGTGGATTTTACCTTTAATGTAAATGCGCTCACTATTGGGAAAAGTGGCATCATCTCTTATGGATTCCGGTTTGGTAATCATGAGCAGTCGGAGGTGATTCGTTTTGGATTGGCTGTTTAAAATGAAAAAGGCTGCAGCGGGTGATACGAACGGCAGCCTTTTGACAGGGGAAAACAGGTAATTGCCTTTCTCCCTTGTTAAAACTCCCTTCGCCGGAATTACCCGTTTCAGGTTCAAAGGGTGTCGCTACCTTGGGGAGCGACTCTCAGCTGACCATGCAGCACCCCTGTTTAATTATTTAATTTGAGCGTAGGGTGGGGGAATTCAGGCGTCAAAGCCATTCGGTTGCAGTCGTGCTTTTTTTTTTACTATTTCCGTGTTGGTTGCTTTACCAGCAGGTGATTAAGCGCGACTTCGAGCTTTGGGTGGCGGAGTTCGTAACCAAGTTCAACGAGGCGCCTTGAGTGAACCGGCAGGTCAGCAAGGACGGTGTCGTTGGCCATTTCGCCAAAGAGGATTCGCACAAGCAGTGCAGGAATAGGGAAAATTGCAGGGCGGCGAAGAACTCTTGCCAGTTGTCTGGTGAGTTCCCGGTTGCTCGCTGGTTGGCTGGCAACGGCATTGACTGCACCTCTCCAGCGCTCGTCCAGTAGGGCTGCATGCATGATGCCTATGAGGTCATCAATACTGATCCATCCTGTTCTCTGCTTGCCGCTACCGATTCTGCCGCCAAGGCCCATTTTAAAGGCGGGAAGCATTTTTTTCAGGGCTCCACCCTTCGGTGATAATACCATTCCAATGCGCAATGAGCAGACTCGGATACCGGCCTGTTCGGCAGGGGCAGTTGCCTGTTCCCACTCGCGGCATACGTTTGCTAAAAAACCAGATCCTGCAGGGGAGTCCTCGTCAATCCTTTCTCTATCCGTATGATTGCCGTAATAATTGATACCTGAGGCTGATATGAGGACCTTTGGGATTTTGCTCATTGAGGCGAGTGCATCGCAGAGGAGCCTTGTGCCATTCTTTC
>CALCSP010000391.1 GCA_937893785.1 uncultured Verrucomicrobiales bacterium | reverse complement strand
TCACACGGCCTGATAAGCGAACACTGGGCATCGTGAAAAGGTACCGTTAGGCGGCGGATTCATCGACTTCAGTGTCAACAATATCAAGCTCCACTTTCAAGTTCTCAATGATAAATTGCTGTCGATCCGGCGTGTTCTTGCCCATGTAAAACTGTAACATTTCGGCCAGTGATTGGTTGTTTTCAATCAATACCGGGTCTAAGCGCATGTCCTCCGCGATGAAACCTTTAAACTCAGAGGGGGAAATCTCACCCAGTCCTTTGAACCGGGTAATCTCGGCATTTTTTCCGCATACAGCCATAGCTTCACGCCTTTCCACCTCGCTGTAGCAGTAAAACTGCTTCTGTTTGTTACGAACCCTGAACAGGGGGGTCTCAAGGATATAGAGATGCCCTGCCCGAATGAGTTCAGGAAAAAACTGGAGAAAAAACGTGATCAAAAGGAGCCGGATATGCATTCCGTCGACATCGGCATCGGTAGCCAGCACGACCTTATTATAACGTAAACGCTCTAACCCATCCTCGATATCAAGGGCATGCTGTAAAAGGTTAAACTCCTCATTCTCATACACGACCTTTTTTGAAAGGCCATGAGAATTCAGCGGCTTACCCCTGAGGGAAAACACCGCCTGGGTATCAACATTGCGCGAAGTGGTTATTGATCCGCTCGCGCTGTCCCCCTCGGTAATGAACAAGGTCGTTTCCTCGGCATATTTATGCCGATCACAGTAATGCACCCGGCAATCTCGTAACTTTTTATTATGAATCTTTGCTTTCTTGGCCCGATCCTTGGCCAGTTTGCGAATACCCTTGAGTTCCTTGCGCTCCTTCTCTGCCTGTTGGATTCTCTGCAGCATCGCCTTCGCGGTGTCGGGATTACGATGCAGGTAGTTGTCGAGTTGATCCTGCACAAAACCCACAATCCAGCTGCGAACAGCCTGTCCACCCTTGGGAGCGGTATGGGTTGAACCTAGCTTGGTCTTGGTCTGCGACTCGAAAATAGGCTCTTGGATCTTGACACTAATGGCCCCGACAATCGACTGGCGAACATCACCGGGCTCGAATGATTTCTTAAAATGATCCCGCACAGTCTTGACCACGGCTTCCCGGAATGCCGCTTGGTGGGTGCCTCCCTGAGTGGTATGCTGACCATTGACGAAGGAGAAGTATTCTTCCCCATACTGGTTTCCGGCATGCGTAAGTGCCACCTCAATATCATGCCCAACAAGGTGGGTAACCGGGTATAGGGGTTCCGCTCCGAGCTTCTTCTCCAGTAATTCCTTCAACCCCTCCTTCGACTTGAACTTCCTGCCGTTAAACCTCAAGGTCAGTCCGGCATTCAAGTAGGCATAATTCCAGAGCATGTTCTCGATGAATTCCTCACGCCACCTGAATCCATCAAAAATCTCATTATCAGGGGTAAAAGTAAGAGCCGTCCCATCATTGGCCTTAGACGCTCTAGCACGCTTCATTTCATCGACCACTTCAGCTCGCGCAAAATCAATCGACTTGGTTTTACCCTCCCGAAAAGCCTGTATTTTGAATTGTTCTGAAAGCGCGTTCACAGCCTTAATTCCGACCCCGTTGAGACCAACGGATTTCTGGAATGCGTCCGAATCATATTTGGCTCCGGTATTGATCTTGGCTGAACAGTCCATCAGTTTGCCTAGTGGAATCCCTCGCCCGTAATCACGTACACTGATAGTGTCGTCTTTGAGCGTGATGTCGACCTGCTTTCCATGACCCATCACGAACTCATCGATACAATTATCAATAACCTCCTTAAGTAACACATAAATACCGTCATCTGGAGCAGAGCCATCCCCGCGCTTGCCGATATACATTCCGGGTCTTATGCGAATATGCTCACGCCATTCCAGAGTCTTGATATCGTCTTCAGTATATTCAGCTTTCGCCATTTCGGTGGTTATGAGTCGTGCGGTTATTTATTTAGATAAACTTAAATAATAGCACGGTATCCACAAGCGATCAAAAAATCGGGCAATGCCATCAATACAAGGATGCTCTTACCAAAATTCTAGACAGAATAGACGCCTGCCTACGCTAAATATTAGGAGAACCTTTTTATATTTAGCCAAATTAAATATATCAACATCATTGCAAGCAGGTCTTTACAGAATGCGGATCTCAATAAAGTTATTGTTATGCAGCTAGAACCTCCAGGCCCCCGCCAGGTGGTAAGACAACGCAGACAAGGTGGATTGCTAACCTCCTTCCTTCTCATCGCTGTCATAGCCATGGCAACGCTTCAGGTCCGTGCTTGGTGGATAAACCAAAGCCACTCGGCAACTGATCCACGCACTATAAGCCCCAGAGGAGACCTCGGTAACGATGAGCAGGCTACAATCGATCTTTTTGAAACCACCTCGCCGAGTGTTGTATTTATCACCACAGTCAACCTGCGGCGCAGTTATTTCAGCCCCAATATCTATAAAGTCCCCCGCGGCACCGGTTCGGGATTCATCTGGGATAAAGCAGGGCATATTGTCACAAATTTCCATGTGATTCAGGGCGCTGACCAAGCAACAGTCACGCTATGGGACAACTCAACGTGGGAAGCAAAAGTAGTGGGAACAGAACCGGACAAGGATATTGCTGTTCTCAAAGTCCAGACACCACTGGAACGCTTGAATCCTATCATGATCGGAGAATCCAATAACCTGCGGGTCGGGCAAAAAGCTTTGGCAATCGGCAATCCATTTGGCTTCGATCAAACTCTCACAACCGGTATCATTAGTGCCCTTGGGCGCGAAATTGAATCCGTAACCCGGCACCCCATTGTCGGCGTGATCCAAACCAATGCGGCTATTAATCCGGGTAACTCAGGCGGACCATTGCTGGACAGTGCCGGTCGACTGATTGGAATCAACACCGCAATCTTCTCCCCTACCGGATCCAATGCCGGGATTGGTTTTGCCGTCCCTGTTGATACCGTCAATAGAATTGTCCCCCAATTAATTGAGCATGGAAAGGTCATTAAACCTGGAATGGGCATCAACTTCGCCTCCGACTCATTCGTCACCAATAACCTGAAGACAAAAGGTATCCTTGTCCTCAACGTGGTGCCCGGCAGTGGCGCAGAAAAAGCGGGAATCCAGCCCACGCAGCAAACAGCAAACGGTCGCACTATTCTGGGCGATCTTATCAAGGAAATTGACGGACTTGAAGTTGCGAACTCCAAAGACCTATTCCGTGTTCTAGACAAAAAGACAGTGGGTGACGAAATTACGGTCAAAGTCGAGCGCAATGGAAAGGAAAAGCAGCTCAAAGTAACGCTGGGAGCCCTGAATTCATAGACCCAGTGGGCCCATTAATTACCCTAGGTGAAATCCCGGAATCCATATTTCTCGCTAAGTCCAAGGGAAACCCCCAGCGTCTTGACACCCCCGGATGTTGTTGGATGGGTCAGGCAGCCTGCTGCACTGCAGACGCCAAATCTGAGACATTCTTGAGGGCTTTTGCCTTGATGAAGGCCAAGAATTACTCCGGCCGCAAAAGCATCCCCAGCACCCGCAGCACCTTTCAGCTCTTCGGGAGGCAGCATCACAGAACCATGCTTGGCGCTGTTCCCGTTGGCAGCGGCCAACACAGCGCCACAAGCAGAATGTACAATTACCCGGCAACGCACACCGAGTTCTAGCACGGATTCAGCAGCTGACATCAAGCTGGCGGCATCATCCTCCCTGATAGACCGGTCAAGAAGTGCTCCCGCTTCCAGTTCATTAAGAAAAAGTGTATCTGTCTCGGGCAATGACGGTAATACGATCTGGCGAAAGTTTCCCATATGCACGCTCACGAGGTCAACCACAGTATGAAATCCGTCTTCCGAAGCCCTCCTCAAAAGGTGGGAGGCACCGGTCTGCCCATCGCTGCCACGCCGATCCAAGGTTTCCAGCAATAAGAGGTAGCCTAGGTAAAAGAATTCTGCACTACTGCCAGATAATTCCACATCACCATCATCCAGAAGAGCATTCGTACCGGCTTGGTGAAAAAATGTTCGCCTTCCTGTTGCTTCAACGGAGATGACGTCAGTATACGAAGTGGGAGCCCGGTCAGTAAACTTGAGCCGGGATATGTCAATACCATGATCCCGGCAATCCTCGATAATCCAGCGCCCGTCAGCGTCATCACCCACGATCCCCGCAGCCTGCATTGTAAATTCGGCGCCCAGCTTTGAAAGATCCTTTAGCAAATTAAAGGGGCCACCTCCGTTGGCACTGGATTGCTGGCGAATGAACACCAGAGCATCCTCATCCGGAAAGGCATCCACCAGCTTAACGTGGTCTACGATCCAGTTACCTGCTGCTAGGACACCGGAACGTTTCATGAATATTGAATCTCTATGGTCTTGTTTTGCTGCTGTGACTGCAGGGCAGCAGCAAAGAGTTGGTGACTGGCGATAGCCTCAGATGGCGTAACGCATCCAAACCGCCCATCAAGCCCCCCATCACGCTCTATCAGAAATGCAGCCCACATCTGCATAAGGACATCAGGAAACCCAGGCTCAAAAATACCACCGGTGATGGTCTTAAAGGGAGTGGAAAATCCCAGATCAAACTGTTGCCAATGCTGTTCAGTGCCACGTGAGAAAAGCCACAGTGTCCGGGGATGCTTGGTATTAAACCTTGCTCCCCCTTCAGTCCCAAGCACTTCGATATACCAGCTGTCAGTCTCTCCCGGTGCCATACGCTTCATCTCCAAACGCATGGGAACATCTTCATTCTGCCCACATTCCACCCAAGTATGCAAAAGGGCATTGTCCCAAGTATCACAGGATCCTCCGGGACGCTCAGCATAACCCTTCTGTAGCTGGGCATAGACTGATTTTGGATACCATCCAAGGCGAAAGGGAACATGGCAGACGTGCATACCCAAATCACCCATCACACCGATATCCCCGCATGTGACAGACTGACGTTTCCAGTTTGCTGCCTTGTCGGGATCGAGATCGCTGCTGTGATGAAATCCGGCCCGAACCTCGAGAATGCGCCCCAACTCACCGGATTGTGCCGCCTTCACTACACGTTGTGCCCCGGGAAAGAAAGGAAACTCGGAGCTGCAGCGCACAAATCGGCCTGATGCCTCACCAACTGATGCAATCTGCCTCGCGGCTGAGACATCAATGCCAAAAGGTTTCTCTGCCAGCAGGTCCTTACCCGCTGCCAAAACATCCAGATAAATCTGTTCATGCAGGTTATGGGGCACCGCAACATAAACAACATCAATGCCCCCATCACCAAGGAGTTCGTTGTAATCTGAGGTCAGTAAATCAACCCCGGGAACCTGCTTGAACCATTCTAGAGCTCCGGGATTCAGGTCGGCCACCGCCCTCAGTCTTGGCCGGACATTGCTATCATTGATGACAAACCAGCGACCAAAAGCACTGGCCACCTCCCGTCCCATCAGTCCGCCACCAATCACCCCCACATTAACGTCTTTTCCCATCATTGCTTCTGTCGCAGGAATTGCTCCGCATCCAAGGCCGAAAGCCCATCATGAACAACAGCCATCAGTGCCGATGTAATCCCAGCCGGGTTCTCGTGCTGTATCACATTACGCCCATAGACGATCCCGGCCACCCCCTGATCTACTAAATCCTCTGTTCGCTTGAGAATTTCTGCATCGGAAACCTTACCGCCACCCCTGACAAGCACAGGAACATCGCCTGCAATCTCAACCACACGGTGGTAAACTGAGACATCGTCTGTCGGGTCCGCCTTCACGATATCCGCCCCAAGTTCAACCGCCTGCCGTACTAACGGCAAGATCTTCTCTTCATCACCATCCACCATGTAGCCGCCAGCCTCCTCGTTAGGCCGAAACACAAGTGGCTCAACCATCATCGGCATGCCGTAGCCATCACACTCGGCTTTCAACTCAAGGATATTGTCAATGCACTGAGAATGAACCTCAGGCGCACCCGGAATTTGGAATAAGTTCACACACACACATGCAGCATCAAGCTGCACCGCCTGCAGGGCAGCATCCGAAATCATACTACTGAAAGAGCACTCAGGTAGCTCCCTTCCATAAATATTGGCAACATCCACCCGCAAAACCAGCGAAGGCTTTCCCCTGCCGCGCACGGATTGCAAATAGCGAGCCTGCCCCACCGTTAATTGCACCGCATCAGGACCCGCTTCCACCACCGTGGCAATCGCCGAGGCCGCATCTTCTATACTGCTTAGGAAGCCATACTGGTTAAAAAAACCGTGATCAATAGCCACATCAAAACAGCGACCTGACTTGGCATTAAATAATCGATTAAGTCGATAAGATTTCATGAGGATTTATTTTCCATATTCTAAACGAATTAGAATAAAGATGAAACACGCAACTTCCATACGCCCAGGCAAAAAAAATGCCCATCCGTGAAGCGGAATGGGCATTTTGCTTTTCCTTATTCCTGAGAATAAGGGAATAATTCTGGCAACGACCTA
>CALCSP010000390.1 GCA_937893785.1 uncultured Verrucomicrobiales bacterium | reverse complement strand
TTTCGCCCACTTGTATATCCACCACTGGCACCACCGAGTGCCTTGCCCAGGGTCCCGGTAATGAGGTCAACGCGTTCAACGACACCACAGTGTTCATGAGACCCCCTGCCGTTACTTCCAAGGAAACCGACCGCATGTGAATCATCCACCATCACACTCGCCCGGTATTTTTCTGCAAGCTCACAAATACCTGAAAGATCGGCAATGGTGCCGTCCATTGAAAAGACTCCGTCAGTGGCAATCATTACCTCATTGGCTCCTGCCTCCCGAGCCTCTACCAATTTTTCCTCCAGACTGTTCAGGTCATTGTTTTCGTAACGATAACGCTGAGCCTTGCACAACCTAATGCCGTCAATCACGCTGGCATGATTAAGCTGATCACTGATGACAGCGTCCTCCTTCCCCAACAATGTCTCAAACAATCCCCCATTGGCATCAAAGCATGAGCTGTATAGAATGGTGTCCTCGGTGCCTAGAAAACTCGAGATGGAATTCTCCAGCTGCTTGTGCACCTTTTGGGTTCCACAGATAAATCGCACAGAAGCCATGCCATACCCCCACTTATCCAGTGCCAGCTTTGCGGCATCAATGACCTCAGGGTGATTGGCTAAACCAAGATAATTGTTGGCACAAAGATTCAGGACGTCACCGGCATTCGGCACGTTGATGACACCGGACTGCGGCGAGGCAATTACCCTCTCCTCCTTGTAGAGTCCACTTTCTTTGATACGCCCAAGCATATCAACGGCCCTCTTGCTCAATGATCCAGACACAATTGCATTGATAGCCGGAAAGCGCTCAATGCCAAAGGGGAATTAAGCGTCAAAGCGTTTATTCTCCACCCAGTTAACTCACAATCGATCCGATATCCTTCGATATCAGGCAATAACTACGCACTCCCTTACCTGTTTTAAACTTCAAATTGAGGGCGATTGCATGGAAAATCATCTGGCAAGAGCCCGCTCAGCGTTATATATACTCTGCTACCATCAATTGAAGAACCATTCACATTTAGACTCCATGCCCGAAATTCCTTCCGCCAGCAGCCTCCTCTCCAGGAGAAGTTTTGTCCGCCACTCAGGTATTGCCGCCGGTGCTGCCTCTGTTGCTTTTCCACATATTGTATCCGCTCAAGGCAACAAGAGCCCGCTGAAGCTCGGTTTGATTGGTTGTGGAGGTCGCGGCCGCGGAGCAGCAAACCAAGCGCTTACCGCTGACAAAGATGTGACACTTACCAGTGTGGCTGACGTTTTTGAGCGCCAAGCTGACGGAGCAATCAACAACCTGCGCAAGCGGCACCCCGAGCAGGTTGGCATGCCCGACAGACTCATTGGTCTTGATGCTTATAAGAAAGTCATTGAGGGATCCGATGTGGTAATTCTTACCACGCCTCCGGGCTTCCGCCCGATGATGCTGCGTGAAGCAATCGAAGCGGGTAAGCATGTCTTCTGCGAAAAGCCGGTAGCTGTTGACGCCCCCGGTGTTCGCTCAGTCCTCGAATCTGCCAAGATGGCCAAGGAGAAAAAGCTTACCCTTGTCTGCGGATTCTGCTGGCGTTATCAGAACGCCAGGCGAGCCCTCTTCAAAAAAATCCATGACGGTGCGATTGGGGATGTTACTAGCATGTTCGCTACCTACTACACCGGCCCGGTGAAGCCAATGCCTTCAGCTGACCGCCGTCCGGAAGGGACAAGCGACGTGGCGTGGCAAGTGCAGAACTGGTATAACTTCGGATGGCTCTCCGGTGATAGCCTTGCCGAACAGGCCGTCCACAGTGTCGATAAAATCGGCTGGGCAACCGGTGACATTGACCCGATCAGTGCAGTGGCAACTGGTGGACGCCAGATCCCTGCCCAAGGAGGGAATATCTATGACCACTTCCACGTAGTTTACGAATACCCAAACAATGTCCGGTGTCACCTTGGCTCCCGCCAGCAAACCGGTTGCCATGGCGAAAACCATGACTACATCAACGGAACTGCCGGCACCGCCTTGATCATGCGCGGACAATGCGTGATTCAGGGCAAGGAAAACTGGCGTGCCGGAGGTGATCTCAATAACGACATGTATCAGACCGAGCATGATGAGATGTATGCCTCGATCCGTAATGGTGATGCAAAAAATGATGGCGAATGGATGGCTCATAGCACCATGCTTGCAATTCTGGGGCGCATGGCCGCATACACTGGCCAACAGATCAAGTGGGAGGATGCCCTCAATTCGAAAGAGGACCTCGCTCCGGATGATTTAGGCTGGGATGATGATTTTGATCCTGGCGGTTTAGCGTTACCGGGTAAGACAAAGTTCATCTAGGTGACCGCTTTAATGCTGCGCGTTCTTTCCATACTGTTTATCAGCAC
>CALCSP010000389.1 GCA_937893785.1 uncultured Verrucomicrobiales bacterium | reverse complement strand
GGCCCTATCACCATGAAGGATGCCCCAAGGCCACTTTTCCGCGAAGTCCTTGAGCAAGCGATACCCGACGCCCAAGCTTACCAGAAAGCCCGCCGATCTCACCACGAGCAAAATCTCATCGACCTCTTTACAAAAGACAAATTTACGGTCACCAAACAAATCCACGCTGATTACCTCGACCTTGATTCCACTTTTCAGCACCCGGGCCTCTCGGTAGTTGACTACGACAGTGACGGCTGGGACGACCTCTACGTAATGGGCCGCTGGGGAACCAACCAGATGCTGCACAACAACAGGGACGGCACCTTTACCGATGTGGCCGGCCAGATCGGACTCGATATCGATGGCTTGTGCAATTGCGCCATCTTTGCTGACTTTGATAATGATGGCGATCCGGATGTTTTTATTGGCCGCAGTCTGGAGCGCTCGATCTACCTAGCAAATGAGAACGGTCATTATGTCGACCGCACCAAGGAAGCTTGTGGCAAAATGCCGCTACCATACTTGGTGTCAACCATCTCGGCTGTTGACTACAATCAGGACGGTCTGCTCGATGTCTATCTCGGCCTCTATGCCCCACCACAAAAAGACGGCAGCGCCGAAAAGTGGGCCAAGGATTTCTTCCCGGAAAAAATGACACAAGAAATCCTCAATCGCCATCCGGACTCACACCGCTACATCAATCGACTAGGTCCACCAAACCTACTACTGGCAAACCGGGGCAATGGCCGTTTCTCGGTAGCACCGGAAACCATGGAACTTGCCGAGTGGCATAACACCTACCAAAGCGTATGGAGTGACTTCGATGGCGATGGAGATCCTGACGTCTATGTATGTAATGATTTCGCACCTGATCACCTTTATCGTAACGAGGGCAATAACACTTCTCCCGGTAAGCCACGCTTTGTGGATGTTTCCGAAGAACTGGCCGGAAGCCTCATGCAGGGTTTCGGCATGGGGGCCTCATGGGGTGACTTTGACCGGGACGGTCGCCTTGACCTATACGTTTCCAATATGTTCAGCAAGGCTGGTCGGCGTATTACTGGTAGCATTGAGGGACTGGACCCACGACTGCCACATTCTGCCCGAGGCAACCTTCTCTTTCAAAACAACGAGGCCAACTTCAGCCAGTTAGCCGGAACCGAACCTGGAACCATGCAAGTGGCCAAGGCCGGGTGGGCTTACGGCGCCCAGTTTGTCGATGTAGACAATGACGGCTGGCTGGATATTTACTCAGCCAATGGATTTTATACTGCCCCTGAGGAAATCGCCAATCACACAGACTTGTGAAGTGTTTTCTGGCGTGCGGTCGTGCGCTCTGACCCGGAGAAGGGTGAATCACTCAGGCAGTCGGGAACCTTTGAGGCAAATATTCGAAGGGCAGCGCAACAACTTGATGGTGATCGCTGGGGCAAGGATTCACTGAGCGGCAAGGAACGCAATAGGCTCTTTCTGAGCAAGGAAGGCAAGCAGTTCTCTGATTTGAGCATGCTCTCAGGTGCCGATCATGTGGGTGATGGCAGAAGCGTGGTACTCCTTGACTACAACCGCGATGGAAAGCCCGACATTGCCTCCGTCAATACCAATGCTCCGAAGCTTGTCCTTTACCGTAACGAGGTAAGAAGCACGCAAGAAAACAACTTTATTGCGCTACGCCTTGTCGGAGGGAACCACAGCAGCCTGGCAAACGCCGACCTTTCCAACCGTGACGGTTACGGCACCCGTATCACGCTGCGCTGTGGAACTAGATCTTTTGTCGAGGAGCACCGCTGCGGTGAGGGTTACAGTGCCCAGAACAGCAATACATTGCTCATCGGCATCGGCAAGGCTACCTCCGTGGACTCGGCGACCATTCAGTGGCCGGGAGGAAAACGCCAACTGCTCTCAAAAATCCCCGCAGGCAAACTCATCACGGTTCATGAGGAGGACGCTGGCGATAAGGAAAATTCCTTTAATATTTCAACCTACATCCCAGCCGATGTATCCCGCGAAAGGCAAAATTCTGCACCCGCCAACGGAGACTAACCGATCAATATGCGCATTCACCCCCTTATCAGTACCTCGCTGATCACCGCCATGCTATGTGCCTGCTCAAGGCAAGAGAACAAAGAAGGCATGGTTACCCCGGACACCTTACCGGAATGGAAACAACTCTCCGAGTT
>CALCSP010000388.1 GCA_937893785.1 uncultured Verrucomicrobiales bacterium | reverse complement strand
TTGATAGGCACGCCGGAGATTCCCTTCATCATGAGGCACTGATCCATGATCGGTTTGAGCGACTGGATGATAGATGGCGGCGAGCTGAGGAACTCTTCCTGACTTTTGGGCCAGAACTGGTTCATAATCACCCCGTGTGGCATATACATGAACGCTAGGCGCACCGGCGGCTTGGCTTTCGGCGCGACCGAGGCTAGCGAGTCCATAAACGGCAGTGCCAGGGAGACCCCTGCTCCCTTCAGGAAGTTACGGCGACCAACTAGAGATGGGCGGTTCCTGGTATTCATCATTCTGCTCTTTTGGTGTGATTGTGATTCATCCCTCGACTCGGCGGTGGGTAAATAGGTAACTGCCGATTACTTCGGTGATAATGGTGCGCATGCGATAATTATCCTTGGTAATTTTAACCATCAATTGGTCGATGACAACACCATCGTAGCCCTCAAGCTGCCGGCCCAGCGCGTAGGCCATGAGCCGTTCGGTAAGGTTGCGTGCCAAGTCTGCTTCCCGCTTAACTAAGAGGCGCTTCAATTCCGCCGGGGTGGCAAACTCCTTTCCATCGGGCAGCTTGCCTGCCGAGTTGATTACAATGCCCTCACCGTTCTTGTCACGCCAACGACCGATGGCATCAAAATTCTCCAACCCGAACCCAATCGGGTCGAGAATCTTGTGGCAATTGCGGCAGGTGGCTTCCGATTGATGCAGTTCGGTTCGCTGGCGTAGTGTCAGTCCCTCAACCTTCTTGTGGTTCTGCTCCTCGAGTTCAGGGATGTCGGGCGGCGGCGGCGGGATGCGTTGTCCCAAGATCCGCTCTAATACCCATACTCCCCGAATGACGGGGCTAGTACGGTTGGGAAACGAAGTGGTTGCCAGAGTGGCTGGCATACTCAGAACACCGCCACGATTAGGATTTGTTAGATTGACTCGCCGCATTTGTGAGCCTCGAACGGTGTGTTCAAGGCCATAAACCTTTGCAAGATCTTCGTTCAAATAAGTGTAATCGCTATCCACAAAATGAATAACACTCAGATTTTCGTTGATAATACTTTGGAAAAACAGCCGGGCTTCGTCCATCATGGACTTGCGTAGATTCACTGTCATTTGAGGAAATGTTTTTGGGTCGAATACCTGACTGTCCAGCTCGTTTATCCGCAACCATTGCGCACCAAAACCATCGAATAATGCGCGCGATTTCGGGTCCTTTAAAAGTCGTTCCACTTGTGATCGCAGTGTCTCTGGCTTTTGCAGTTCGCCTTTGTCGGCCAAGGCGGACAACTTTGCGTCGGGTGGTGCTGACCACAACAGGTATGACAGGCGTGAGGCCAACTGGTGGTCGTCCACGCGGACGATCTGTTCGCCCGATTTGACCGCTTCAGCGGGCGTGATGAATAGAAACTGCGGGGAGACGAGCACGGCTTTGAGCATCAGGCCCAGCGACGCGGTGTAATCTAGCTCGTTCTCCTGGGCAAGGTCGAATATGCCAACGAGAACGTCCAACTCCGCCTCGGTAGGCGGGCGCCGGTAGGCATCGCGAGCTAGGGAGCGCGCAACCTTTCGCGCCGCACCGCGAAGATCGGCGCCCTCGACTGGAGCGTCCCCGAAGAGCCGCTTCTGCACCACGGTCGGCCGCTCGCCTTCCGGAGCAACGACTTGCTCAACCACCTTGTTGGCCAGTTCGAGGAACAACTCCGATTGCAGCGGGGAGATCGAGTTTAGATAGCCTTCCCCGATGACCTCATCGGGTAGCCTTTTTGCGATTGACGGATCCACGCCGTAGAGGTCACGCAACGTGTTGCCGTACTCGACCCGATTCAGGCGGCGAATCACGTAGGGTCCCGGATTACGCGGGGTCAGGTATTTCAATTTGCCGATCCACTCGGCGAACTGGCGCCGTTGTTCATCGGTTGGTTTTTTGGAGGAATCCTCCGGTGGCATATCGTGAACGGTGACGTTTGCCACCGCCTTCTTCCAATGCTGGAACGCAACGCCGCGACCGGGTGCCCTCAGTGCAATCTCGAGGTTGACGTTCGCCTTAGCGCGTCCGCCACCGTGGCACTTCGTGCAGTAGGTTTTGACGAAC
>CALCSP010000387.1 GCA_937893785.1 uncultured Verrucomicrobiales bacterium | reverse complement strand
TGTCGGGAAGATGTATGCTGGAGTTTCCGGTGAAGCCCTTTGTGTCGTCTCTATCAAGGGCGAAGTCTCAATGGTTGGCGTCGTTCAGGACGGATCATTCTCCGCGTCAGGCACTGGTAGACTAAAAGGCAAGGCCGGATGGTGTCCGTTCTGCGTCAAATTCAACGCCAGTGCCACGATCACTTATTCCAATGGCGACTGGAACGTCGACTATTAAATCAAACAAACAATCTCCAAGAATCATGTCTGTAAGAATATTCTTCATACTGGCCTCCGTGCTCCTGCTCGCCGGATGGCAACTACCTACCAAAGCTCAGAACGGCGACCCTCTCATCTATACGGTCGGCAAGGTCTTTCAAACGGACAACGCACCGCATGCCTATATCCTGTGGCAACCGGGCAATCCGGCAACAACATACGGGAAAGAGTTTGCAGTTTACCGTAAGGAAGGAACCTCCGATTCACCGGCTCCCTATGTCCGCCTTGGCCGTACTAAGTTACAGGTCGGCCCTGGCCCCATTCAGGCACTGCTCAAGCTCGGCGGACAGTTTGACTACAATGCCCAATCCGTATCCAGACGAATCAACACCCTCTACGCAGAGTCCACCTCCCAAGACCCACCTGTAACCCCCGCCCCGGCAGAACCGGGAATGGATGAGGCAAAAAAACTGGCCTACATGCTGAAGATTGCCGCTGAGGATGAAACAATCCTTGAGCGCATCTCATTTCTCGGACGCACACACCCGGGAGTCTACATGAGTATGGGGCATGGTTTTGCCATCAAGACCAACCCAGGTTCGGTTCAGACCTATGAGGTTCGTCAAACCGATGCTGCGGGCAATGACATCAGGGTCATTGGCCGCGTCACTCTTGACGCTGATAATCCGACGAGCTTGACAAGCACATCTCGCCCTTTCGAGGTCTTTTATGTCCCACCAGGATTGGAGATTAACGAGGAGGAGCTCACTGAGGAAGAGTTGGAGGAGGAATTGAAGAAAAAAGTTAACTCACCCCGCAATCACTTGGTTACACGGCTGCGCTGGGGCACCCCGGATGAGCTACGACGTCTACTACCTCATAGCTTCGGCTTCAATCTTTACCGGGTAAGGGAAGACGTCGCCAAGAATCAAGGATGGGATCAGGATGGCGTGCAACCAGAAATGACTGCGCTTGAGACAATGGTCAGCAATTCTCTCTCAAACAACAATCCTGATGCCAAAAAAGTCAACTCCCTGCCCATTATGGCAACGGCACTCATGACCGATGCACAGGCACAGGACACCGATTACAACACAGACATCTTCTTCGTTCATGATGACAACGAGTCACCGGTAAACCCCTTTATAGATGGCGAGAGCTTCTACTATTTTGTGGCCCCTCTTGATATTGCCGGGCACCCCGGACCTGTATCTCCGGGCACCAAAGTAGTTATCTGTGACCGTTTGCCACCAACCGTCCCTGTTATTGAATCTGTGAGAAATGTCTTCGAAAAAGAGAGCGATGAGGACCTAGTTCAACTCAAGGGCAACCAGCACTTTCGTATCCGCATTCGCCAGACAGCAGATGAGCCGGCAGAAAATGCTGCCAGCAAATACTACATCTATCGATGGAGCGACCACACCCAGCACATTCGTGAGGGAGGGAGTCCGCTCACCAATCGTGTCGGCGAAGTCGATCATATCCCAGGTCAGCCATATGTCGACTGGGATGACACTGAGGATGATGCTCCCATAGTCACCCCTGATAATGACAGTCAAATGGGCCAGACATGGTGGTATACGGTCAGGGCCGCGGATAACAGTGCTTGTTCTGTCGACAACCTTTCAGGTCATTCTCCTCCCACATTTGGTGTGCTGCGGGACAGGGCCGGTCCAGGCAAAGCCGAGGGAGCTTTGACCCGATGCCTCTTCATCCCTACGACACTGTGCAAAAATCGAATTGTAGAAAAACTATCTGATCTCGGCCTTCCCCTAGACTTTGACGGTTTCATGCTCCGCCTGATCCGTAATAACAAATTGATCAAGGGCGCTGATATCAGAATCACACGAGCCGAAAAAACGGAAGGGCAGGAAATGTTTCGCACCAGCCGCTATTTTTCTGTTTCCGATTTCATTAATGTGCCTATGCCCTTCCCTGTCGATCTCCTTGCTGGCACAAAACTTGAAATCAGGTGCCATACACTGACTGGGCTGATCGGAGAATGGGAGGAATGTGACTTAAGCAGCCTTATTCCCGTAAAGGGAACCATTTTTGTATATCCTGTGCTATTGGATGTGCAAAAAATTCCTTTTCCTGTCACGGCAGAAGATGGACATCCTCCTCATGAGAATAATGGCCCGGGAGGCAGTATTGCTGGACCTGAAATGAGCATCACATTGCCGGATGGCACCGCCGAATACCGCATCTACCGCAGGGTAGGTTCCGAGGGCAGTTTCGATCTGATCGCACAAGGTTACCTAAATGAAGAAGAAGAAGAACCTGACACCATCACATTACGCGATCCCGCTCCGCCCACCGCCGGTAATACCGAAGTCTGCTATTTTGTGCAGGTATTGGATGAAAATGGAAATGCTGGACCTCGTATCAAGATCGGCTGC
>CALCSP010000386.1 GCA_937893785.1 uncultured Verrucomicrobiales bacterium | reverse complement strand
TCAAAAATTCAAATTTTCTTAGATTGGCTATTTTTATTCGATTAGTCATAAAAACGGCATTGACCAAACTGCTCATTCGGTTCAGATTGGGGCATATTGGGGCAAAATGGTTCCAATACCCACATTGTGGTTAATCCTGCCGAAAGTTCTGAAACCCGACTATTTGCTGGTACCCTCCAGCACGTGCTCGATGATAATCATCGGGTAACAGTTCCCTCACGCTGGAGGCACGAGGGGCTCTCGGAATTTTTTGCGCTGCCCGACCCGCGTCGGTCATTCCTCATTCTTTTGCCCGCTTCGGAGCTTCAGCGAATGGCAACTGAGCTTGAAGCCGCCAATGAATATAGTAGGGCTCAGCAGCGGCAATATATTCGGCAACTTTTTGCCCGGGCCACTTCCTGTATGCTCGACCGGCAGGGGCGACTGGTGTTGCCTGCCGATGTTTGCCAGAATCTTGGACTGAGCGGGGAGGTCGTATTGGCAGGTGGCGGAGCACGGATTGAAGTCTGGAAGCCTGAGAACTGGCAACGGAATGCTAGCGAAGAGGACAGCACCTTTGCCGAGATTGCTGACCGGGTAGGCCTGTAAAATTTTCCCTCACTGAATAAGGAACCTCAACGATGACAAAAAGTAATTGACCATTATTCAACCACAAAGCAGCGCAGAAAATGAGGAAGCTTTTAACACGGTTTCTATCTTCAAACATCAGGAACTCGGTCGAAATGGCTGGGATCAATGCACATTATCACCTGAGCCAATGGCCGGTTGGTTCCGCGCCAGAACCTAAAGTGTCCGCTCATCGCAATGAGGCGTCACCGTCAGGGGCTCCGTCGGGTAACACGCCGAGCTTAAAGAGAGCGCGACAGGGCGGTGAAGATTATCATCTTCCTGTTCTTCTTGAAGAAGTAACTCATTACTTGGCGCCTAAGCGTGACAACTTATACCTGGATGCGACGCTTGGTGGAGGTGGTCATTCTGAGCAACTCCTTCGCGTTGGAGCAAATGTGATCGGATTGGATCAGGATCCTGCCGCACTATCATTTGCACGTGCTAGGCTGGGTGATTACCGGGACAGTTTTGGTGCCATACAGGGGAACTTCAGGGAGTTCGGAGAGATTCTTGAGACGATTGGTATTAGTGGACTGGATGGCGTTCTGCTGGACCTTGGAATATCATCACGTCAGGTTGATGATGCGGATCGGGGGTTTTCATTCAGCAAGCCAGGCCCCTTGGACATGAGGATGAATCCCGACGTCGAGGTGACTGCCGCTGAGCTGGTAAACAACTGTGAAGAGGAGGAACTGGCTCGGGTGTTCTATGAATATGGAGAAGAGCGTGCTTCACGAAGAATTGCCCGGGGTATTGTTGAACGCAGACAGGTTAAGTCTTTTCAATGCACTACCGACCTTGCTCAATTTGTCGAGTCAATGGTTCCCCGGCGAGGAAGAACTCATCCGGCAACACGAGTTTTTCAGGCGCTGCGCATTGCCGTCAATAATGAATTACGCGCGCTTGAAGAGGCTCTTTCAGAGGTGCCGAAATGGCTGCGACCTGGCGGCCGGTTGGTTGTCATATCGTTTCATTCGCTGGAAGACCGAATAGTGAAGTCATATCTGAAGCGGTGCAGCCAGGCTCAGGTGGATCGTCCCGAGTGGCCGGCGCCCAAGAAGAATCCAGAGCATTACTTCAAGCTGGTCATTAACAAGGGATTGGCTCCATCGCCTGAGGAAATTAAGAGTAACCCGCGTGCCCGCAGCGCCAGGTTACGTGTGGCTGAAAGACTGGAGAAGGCAGCTTCCACATCCTGATATCAAATGGCCAAGAATCAGAAACGCTATCAACGTCAACTGGATATCGGATCCATTATATCGCTATTTTTAATTGTTTTGATTACAGCGGTCGTTGCCTGCGGATTTGTAGGTATCAAGAATGCTCATGTTGAGCGTGGAGATTTGAGAAGGACGCTCGAACAGAAGATCGCGCTCATGAAGAAGGAGGTGGATAGTGTAGATCTGCTCATTTCCACCCTCTGCGACAGGCGCCGTCTTGCAGATCGGTTGCGACATCACGACAGCCAACTCGTGCCGATCATCAGAAGCGAAAATCTTCCCGGTATGCCGGAGAGCTTATCCCAAACGCTGGCCCATGCAGAGGAGTAAAATTCAAACAAGCATCACTAATTAAAGAACACAAAAAGTGGATAGTCGCTCCATTTACAGACGCACTTTTGCCGTCACCGTATTTCTCGTGTTGGTGTTCAGTGCCCTTTCTGTAAGGGTAGTCTATGTCCAAGTGGTCAACCATGAACGCCTTTCCAGCATTGCTAAGAAGGAGAGGCTTAAGCGTGAATACCTGCCGGCAAAGCGCGGACTGATCTTTGATCGTCATGGGGAGCCTCTTGTGCAAAACCGGCATGTGCGTGATGTGGTTGCCGACCGTTATCACCTCGTCGATATCCATGTATGCCGGAAGGCTGTCGCTGTTGCTGAAGGTATCAGTGTGAAGCAGGTTGCGCGGCGGTTTGATGAGTATGAAATACGTCAGCGCTTCATTGCCATTGCGGACGGGTTACTTGATGAGTTTTTGGGCAACGAGGGTGTAAGAGTCAGGAATATTGTTGCCGATGGCGCGGAGAGAGATCACGTTGTGGTATGCCGCAATCTTGACTTTAAACAAGCCGAGAACATGCGTCGCGAGTTTTTGGAGAGAGGGGTTGGGGGATTCAGTTTTGAGGATTCAATGAAACGGCATTACCCCAATCCCGGTCGACTTGCTCAGGTGCTCGGCTATACAGATGCTGAAAATGTAGGTCGCGAGGGGATTGAGGCAGCGCTCGATCAGCAACTAGCGGGAGTGGCTGGTTACAGAACAGTGGAGCGGACTCGACGTTCGAGTGAGATTTTACCGGGGATTGATTCGCAATCCCCGCCCGTGGATGGAGCCAATGTTGAATTGACCATAAACATGGGGCTTCAGGAAATTGTTGAAGCTGCCCTGCAGCGGGCGGTGAATGAGTTTTCGCCTGAGAAAATAATGGCCGTATTCATGGATCCGGCAAGCGGGGAAGTTCTGGCTATGGCTAGCAGACCAGATTTTGATCAGGAAACCCGAAGGGGAACTCGCAAAATTCATCCGGTTGCCGACAGATACGAGCCGGGATCCACTTTCAAGGTAGTGGCTCTGGCAGCTGCCTTTGATCAGAACCTCATTACGCTGGATTCCGTCTTTTTCTGTCACAATGGGAGATATCGAGCGCCGGGGCTATTCCTTAGCGACCACCGTTCCTTTTCTTACTTGAGTTCTCGTGAAATTCTCTCCCAATCAAGCAATATAGGGACTTACTTTATTGCCAAAAAATTGGAGAATAAATCAGGTGTCGGTACTTTTAATGGTTACATAAAGGATTTTGGATTCGGTGAACGCACCGGAATAGAGCTTACCGCCGAGGCTTCTGGCATGGTGACCGGACCGCAGGATAGGGGATGGAGCACAACCTCACTCTCGCGGATCGCGATGGGGTATGAGGTGGATGTTACCGCGTTGCAGATGGCATCAGCACTATCTGCAATTGCCAACGGCGGCAATTTAATGAAGCCTCAGATAATACAGAAGGTTTACTCGCCAGCGGGAGAGCTGATCTACCAATTGCAACCGAAGAAAATTCGCCGCGTGATTAGCGAGGAGGCCGCGGGCATGATGACCAATGCGCTTACTGCCGTTGTGGCGGAAGGGGGAACCGGTAAAAATGCTATGGTGGAGGGGTTTGTTGTAGCTGGTAAAACCGGGACGGCCAGAAAGCCTCGTCATCAGCGCAATAAAGGATACTTCCATGGCCGTTACGTTGTGTCTTTTATGGGGTTTCTTCCTGCAGAGAATCCCCGGCTTGCGGGTATTATTGTGGTTGATGACCCCAAAAGCCCCTCGAAATATGGAGGGACGGTTGCTGCGCCAATTTTCGCTGAAATCGCATCTGCAGCAATGCCTTGCATGGGCATTAAGTCAACAGAACTACCACGAAGAGTGATTAAAAACGTGCGGAGGAAGATAAAGGTTCCGGCGACGAGCTTCTGATTCATTTTGATGGCCTGATGAGATTAAATGCTATAGCAAAGGTCGTAGAAGGTGCCGTTCTTTCCGGGAATGGTAACCCGGAGATCAGTTCTTTGTGCCATGATTCCCGGGAGGTCAGAGAGGGGGGGCTGTTCTTTGCCATCAGAGGAGGGAATGTGGATGGGCACGAATATATTCAGGAGGCGGTGAAGTCGAAGGTGGCGGCGGTAGTTGTAGATCGGCAGGGGATAGAGCTAGAAGTGCCCACACTTGAAGTTGCCGATAGCAGAGAGGCAATGTCAGCCATTGCGGATGCGTTTCATGGCAAGCCATCCTCTTCGTTAAAGATTGCCGGTGTTACGGGAACAAATGGCAAGACCACGACGGCGCTGATGCTTTGTCACTTGCTCAATGCGGCTCACCGCAACTGTGGCCTATTAGGCACTGTAAAGTATGACCTTGGCGGGGAAGATGCAGGCGTCACTCACACAACGCCTGAGTCGACGGAACTGCAGGAACACCTGGCAAGAATGGTGGAGAATGGCTGCGTTGCAGCCGCTATTGAGGTTTCATCCCACGGTATTGTTCTCAAACGCACTGAAGATGTGCGTTTCGATGTCGCTATTTTCACCAACTTGACCCGTGATCACCTCGACTTCCATGGAGATATGAGTGCCTATTTTCAGGCAAAGCGAGGCTTGTTTGAACAGGTGGCCGCTTCTGGTGAAAAGAAGAAGACGATGGCTGTCATTAACAGTGATGATGCATCAGGAAGGAAGTTGTTGAATGAGTTTTCGCGGGGAAGCATTTCGGTTGTCTCATACGGAATGGGGATTGGATCCGATTATATGGCTCAAGATCTGCGCCAGACCCGTGAAGGAGTTGAGTTTACGCTAAAGGTCGGAGGGCGTCAGCTGCGTGCGGAGATTCCCTTAATCGGTAAATTCAATGTATACAATGCGTTGGCTGCGCTTGCAGCTGGTGTAGGAATGGGGCTTAACCTGCGGGAAGCGGTAAGAAACTTAGCCGACTTGCCTCAGGTCCCGGGGCGACTTGAGAGTGTGTCGGATGGCAGAGCCTTTGACGTTTACGTGGATTATGCACATACCCCAGACGCCTTGCAAAATGCCCTTGAGACACTCCGCACACTAGAACCTCGCCGTCTGATAGTGGTGTTTGGCTGTGGAGGAAACAGGGACAGGGAAAAGCGAGTGGAAATGGGACATGTGGCATCCCGCTTTTCCAATTACGCGATCATCACTTCGGACAATCCGCGTGATGAGGCCCCAGAGGATATTATTTCCGATATTGAGTCAGGGTTTAAGGGTGAGCATTTAGAGAGGATTGTTGGCAGGCGCGAAGCGATCGGGTTGGGAGTCTCGTACTTGATTCCCGGCGATATTCTTCTCATTGCCGGCAAAGGCCATGAGGATTATCAGGAAATTGCTGGGAAGCGTGAAAAATTTGATGATCGGGAGGTGGCGCGGCAGATGCTCAGAGATCGTGACCATGTCCGGGCGGACATGGTGCGAGAGCAGAGGGAGGAGATCGAGCAAAAGAAAAAGGAGCGGGAAGAGCGAGAGGCGCGAGAGGCGCGAGAGGAACGAGGGGAGAGGTATCAACACTCGCGGGGTAGGGAGTGGGATAAACCAAAGAATTGGAGGAAAAATTGAAGCACCTTACCCTTTCATCTGTTGCTGAGTTTTCCGGCGGGTCAATCCTGGCAGGGGATATTGATCATAAGGTGCGTTCTATATCCACTGATACACGCAAGCTGCGTGATGGGGCACTTTATGTTGCTCTCAAGGGCGAGACATTTGATGGTCATGATTTCCTTGAGCAGGCAATCGATGCAGGGGCTGCGGCAGTAATGGTCAATGAGGGACAATGCTCTCGGGATAGCAGTCCGTTTGCGGTTGTTGGGGTCGAGGACACCTATGTCGGATTACAACTTCTTGCCCACAATTATCGTCTTAAACTTGGTCTTACAGTCATTGGCATAACAGGCAGTAATGGGAAAACGAGTACCAAGGACTTGATTGCCTCAGTGCTTGCTGAGGATTTTTCGGTCTGTGCTACTGTAGGAAATTTCAATAATCATATCGGGTTGCCGTTAACCATTCTTTCCGCTGATGACTCTCATGAATTTGGGGTGTGGGAGATGGGCATGAGTATGCCCGGAGAGATTAGCCAACTAGCAAGAATTGCAGTTCCCGACATTGGAGTAGTTACCAATATTGGAATGGCTCATATCGAGTCCATGAAAAGCCGTGAAGCGATTGCTCTCGAAAAGGGGATGCTTGCTGAGGCTATTGATGAAGGGGGGGTTGTTGTCCTAAATGCAGAAGATGCGTATACCGAGTCCATAAAAGAACGTTGCCGTGCGCGTGTTGTCACGGTGGGATTTGGAGCAGGAGACTTCAGGGCGGTTGAAGTTAAGCAGTCAGAGCGTGGCATGGAATTCACTATTGTTGCCAATGGCGAGAAGCATCGTGTATATGTGCCGGCTTCAGGGCGGCACATGGTTACAAATGCGCTGATGGCTGCCGCAGTGGGTGCTCATCTGGGATTGTCAATGGAGGCAATTGCTCGCGGCTTGAGTCAAGCCAATCTAACTGCAGGTAGGATGC
>CALCSP010000385.1 GCA_937893785.1 uncultured Verrucomicrobiales bacterium | reverse complement strand
ATGCGGGTCGGCTCAATATCTATAACGAGGGCTATGGCAAGTTCAGTAATTCCGGGATACAGGCCAGAGAGTATTCCCCCGAGAAGGCACGGGAGGCATTTGCCAAGGCGGGCTTTACCAAACAGGGCAACGATGGAGTGTTACAGAATGCCAAGGGGGAAAGGCTCAGTTTCTCAATTACGCACACGGCAAGCCCTGTGGTTGGCAAGATGCTGCAACGGCTCAAGGAAGAGGCTCTCAAGGCCGGACTGGAATATCGGCTTGAAGGTATGGATGGTACGGCGAGTTATGAAAAAGTGATGCAGAAAAAGCATGACCTGACCTTTTGGGGTTGGGGTACCCAGCCGCCCTTTCCCCGTTATTTTGAGGGGGTTCACTCTTCGAACGCTTATGATCCTGGGACAAAAACTCCAAGGGTAATGACCAACAATATTTCAGTCTACGCAAATCCGGCTGCGGATCCGTTGGCGCAGGGTATACGCTTTGCAACCTCGGAGGAAGAGATTCGGCAAATGTCATGGGAATTGGAACAAATTCTGCATGATACCGCATTCTGGATTCCCGGCTACAAGAGGGAATCTTACCGCCTCGGGCACTGGCGTTGGATGCAGTGGCCGGATGATTTTAACGTGAAGATGACCCGGGAAGCCCAGGAGAGTTATGTTTACTGGATTGATGTGGAGGAGAAAGAGAAGACTCTACAGGCACAGGGACGTAATGAAGCATTTCCTGAGGTGGACCGGGTTTATGACCAGTATCGTGTAAAGTGATGGCGAAAGAGAATTTTCACACGATGGCTGAAGGCCAGAATGATGGTGCGCCTGAGTCAGGGCAGGGAGCGCTTTTGAACGTGCGTGATTTGGTGAGTGCCTTTGATACCGATAAGGGGCAGGTTCGGGCAGTTGACGGAATATCCTTTGAACTGGAAAAGGGCAGAACACTGGGGGTGGTAGGTGAGTCCGGGTGCGGCAAGACGGTAACGGCAATGTCAATCGTGGACCTGCTGCCCAAACCTTCAGGGCAAATCCTAGATGGAAGTATTCGTTTTAACGGGGATGAGTTGGTTGGTGCCGACAAGGAAAGAATGCAGCGACTCCGAGGTAATGAGATTGGTGTCATTTTCCAAGAACCGATGACTGCGCTTAATCCGGTGCACCGTATTGGCCGTCAGATTACTGAGTCCCTCAAACTGCATCATAAGATGGAATCACGGCAGGCATTGCAGAAGGTTGTTGAGCTTCTCGAGCTTGTTGGAATACCGGCACCTGAACGAAGGGTCATTGAGTATCCGCACCAGCTTTCCGGTGGCATGCGGCAGCGTGTAATGATTGCCATTGCCCTTTGCTGTGAGCCGGACCTGCTTATTGCCGATGAGCCAACCACTGCCCTTGATGTGACTGTTCAGGCGCAGATCCTCAACCTGATCTCAAGGATGCAGGATGAGCTTGGCATGGCGGTCATGCTTATCACCCATGACCTCGGCGTTATTGCCGAGCAGTGTGATGAGGTGGTAGTGATGTATGCCGGCCGAATCGTGGAACGTGCTCCTGTTGAGGAGTTGTTTGCCAATCCACGGCATGCTTACACCAGAGGGCTTCTGGCTTCAATACCGCGACTTGAGAGTCAGCGAAAGACGCAACTCCCAACAATTCCCGGGCAGGTGGCAGCCATTCGGGATTTTGTGGATGGGTGCCGTTTCTGTCAGCGGATGGAACGTGAGGGTGCATTCACGGAAAATCGCCCCGCTTATGAGGAGGTCTCCCCGGGACATTTTTTGGAGCGTTGTCCGGAATGTGAAAAGTAAGTGATGACTGAAGAAGACAACATTACGGGAAACGGGTCGAGTTTGCTTGAGGTAGAGGAACTGAAGATGCATTTCCCGGTGCGCGGCGGAGTGTTCTCTCGCCAAGTGGGCGCGGTGCGTGCAGTTGATGGGGTTAGCCTTTCCATCGGTAGGGGGGAAACCCTCGGTTTGGTGGGGGAATCGGGATGTGGCAAATCGACGCTGGGCAAGGCCATTGT
>CALCSP010000384.1 GCA_937893785.1 uncultured Verrucomicrobiales bacterium | reverse complement strand
TTTTGTAGCCCTGTCGCTTAATAGTGAGGGCGCACCGTTACTAGGGGGGCAAGGAAAAGGCTCCCTAGGAGCTTCTGATTTTATATTTGCTGTCAGTGATGGCATGGGAGGTGCTCGTTCCGGAGAGTTTGCCAGCCGTATTGCTATCGATAAAATCACTAGCCTTTTGCCAGGATATTTCCGTTCAGGGTTTGGAGCCGAAAAGGGAGAACGATTGGTAATGGATGAACTTTTTGAGACTATTCATGCTGATATAGGGCTGCTTGGAAAAGCTTACCCGGAATGTCTTGGCATGGGAACTACCCTGAGCCTTTGCTGGATCATGCCTGGCAGAATGTTAGTGGCGCATGTTGGGGATTCTCGTGTCTACAGGTGGCGTGGTGGAGAGGGCAACGGGCTACTTCAGCTCACAGAAGATGATACACGAGTTGCTGCTTTACAAAGAGCCGGTAAAATTTCCGAATACGAGGCCCGAAACCATCCGGCGCGCAATATGCTCAGTAAGGCCCTTGGTGCTGGCAATCAGTATGTTTTTCCCCAGATTGAGATAGTGAAGCTAAAGCAGGGTGATCGTTTCTTGATTTGTTCTGACGGAGTCACAGACGGTATTTGGGAAAGTGGGATTCTGAGGTTGATGCGCGATGGAGCGGATGCGTCCCATATTGTAGACCATGCAGTTGATCAATCAGGACGTGATAACGCTACGGCGATTGTGATCGATATTAACTAAATGCAACCATTCTTAATTCCTTTAGTGCAGAGGTTACTTGCCCTGATCAAAGGTTTGAATCTAAGGATAATGGATGTCCCGCAGGTCGTGCCGATGGCGTTTGAGAGGTCTAAGGTCGCAATTTATCCAAAAGATAAAATAGGGTGGGGATACTCTGAAGCGGTTACTGAAAAAATTGGCTGGAATTGCAAAATTGCAACTGCGGCCCAATCAGGCTCAGGAATAAATGGTGCGGTGTATTTTACTTAAAGGTTTTTTCGGCTTGCAGTTATCATGATGGATGCATTCACTAAAATGAATTCGGAAAGAGTTTTTGCTTTTGTAACATCATGAAATTCTGGAAGAAAGTAGCCTTGTGCATCCTGTTTGTTGAAGTTTTGGGAAATGCCAGCGGGTTGATTACTTTTGGTTCTATTAAGGATTGGTATGTGAAGCTGGACCATCCTCCAGGCACTCCTCCTAATGGGATTTTTGGACCAGTTTGGGTATTGCTTTTCGGGATGATGGGCTATGCGTTGGCTCTTGTTTTGAACGAGGAGTCAGGCCAAAATCGAACGGTTGCTCTTCGATGGTTTTTCATTCAGTTCATTTTAAATCTGGCTTGGACTCCGGTTTTTTTCGGCATACACCGGATCGATATTGCCTTGGTAATCATTGTATTGATGGTCTTAGCGATCGGCTTAACGATTAAGAATTTTGCAGCTTTGAATCGTCTTGCTGGAGGGTTGATGACCCCATATTTTCTGTGGGTTTGTTATGCCTCCTATCTTAATTTAGGCTTCTGGTGGTTGAACAATTAGGCTCAACAAGTTCCAGACTACAGTATCAATAAGAGCAACTCATTGGTGCCGTGTTGGCATATGACCTCGACCTGCTTAAAGGACAGGTGGATAG
>CALCSP010000383.1 GCA_937893785.1 uncultured Verrucomicrobiales bacterium | reverse complement strand
GTGCTGGTGCTGGTGCAGGTGCAGGTGCAGGTGCTGGTGCAGGTCAGGGTCAGGGTCAGGGTCAGGGAAGCGGCCAAGGGTCAGGGAAAGGATCAGGTCAGGGTGGAACCGGCAAAGGTGACCCCGGAGATAATGAGGAAAGTGATGCTGGCGGCACTTCATCCACCGTTGCCCGAGGCGACAAAGTTACCCGTACTGCTCAAGCACGTAATACCCGTATTAAGCGTAACCGTGCCGCAGTTGACCAAAAATACATCCAGAAGCTACCTCTTGAGTTCCGCAAGCAGGTCGCCAACTATTTTGAAGCCCTCGCGGAGTAACCATGACAAAAACAATTCAATTCCTGACTGTTTCTATCACCGGATTTTCAGTCCTGTGTAGTACACTTCATGCACAGGATCAACCATCGCAAACTGTTGGTGTCGCAAGACTAACAGAACCGGTTGTGACTGCTATCAATAAAGGCCTTGCTAGTCTTGCTAAAAAAGGTGTCCAAAATGCTGATGGCAGCTGGGGAGGCAATCAGAACCGGGTTGCTGAAACATCCTTGAGCCTGATGGCTTTCATGCTTCCGGGCAATGTTCCTGGAAGAGGCGTATATGGCCGTCATATGAATCTCGCCATTGATTTCCTTTTGAACCTCGGCAAATCCCAGCGTGGTTTTATGGGCACCCCAAACAACCATGCTGGAATGTATGAGCATGGCTTGGCTGTTCTTGCTCTCTCAGAAGCGTGGGGGCAAAGCAAAAATCCTCGCATCGGGTCAGCCCTGCGTGCAGCAGTGGACATTATCCTGCGCGCACAAAACCGTGAAGGAGGGTGGCGATACAACCCTGAACCGCGTGATGCCGACCTTTCAATGACCGTAATGCACCTTGTGGCACTGGAATCAGCAAGTGAAGCAGGTATTTCAGTTCCTCAAACCACCATCGACAAAGCGAAGGATTACGTGCTTTCCTGTCAGGATGAAACCAGTGGTGGATTCAAGTATCAACCAGGAGGTGGCGAGCCTGGATTTGCACGAACGGCAGCTGGTGTGATGTCCCTGATAATGTGTGGGCAGCGTAATCTCAAGGAAACCCAACGCGGCATTGCTTTCCTGAAAGCTTACCCTGAAAACGTCAAATTCGGCAAGGGCTTTAGCCGCTTCCACTATTCGCATTACTATGCCATGCAGTCGATGTATCAGTCAGGCGATGCAGACTTTCATCTCTGGTATCCAAAGATCTCGGCAACGATTCTCTCCACACAAAAGGAAGACGGCAGCTGGAATGGAGCCCATGGCACTGCATATGGAACTTCGCTTTCCATTCTTATCCTAGGCGTTCCGTATCGGTATCTGCCAATTTATCAACGCTAAAGTAATCCGCATCCGGTGAAGGCAAAATTAGCGGTTTTCTTTTTGAATCTGCTTTTGGCTGCACATGTAGCAGCTGATTCGCCCCCTTCAGCAAGTCGCTACATCAGCCAGCTAGATCGGCAAGACTGGATACTGCAAAGTGATGCTCTCCATTACCTTGCTGAAAACCGTGTACAGGCAGCACTCCCGCCTATTCGTAAATTAGCTACTGACAGTTCCCGCACTCCATGGTTGCGGGGAAGAGCATTGATTGCCCTCTGTAAAATTGAGGGCCAGGAAACTCCCCCTCCCCTCTTGCTCGAGTTTTCTTCTGCAACTGAAAGCATCCAGAGAGCAGCTGCCTGTGAAGCCCTTGAGCTTTACAGTGACGCTGCGGCAAAAAATCTATCCCGCCGCCTGATATCGGATACTGATCCCGCTGTGCAATACCGAGCCATAGCCACTTATGCAAAAATACAAAAGGCTGCAGCATGGGCTGATATTGATCAACCTACTCGCTCCCCCTCAACCGACTTATTGCCTCTGGCTCTGAGATCCCTTGCCTTTACCGGAACTGATACCGCGCTTGAACGTCTGGTCGCACTGATGAAAGATCCATTCAAAAATCAGGGACAAGCTGGAGCAATTTTACGCCTGCTTTCCGACATACCGGAGCCGAAATTGATACCGGTTTATCTGGGCATGCTTGAAACGATAAATCAGGAGGATCCGGTGTTCCCCGCTATTTTGTCTGCAATCGCTGGCCATCAAAATGAAGATATCGTAAACGCACTCCAAAACGCTCTGGCATCTAACCGGGAACGTGCAACATACACCGCCGCAAGAGTCATCACCCTTCTACTCCAGGCACCGGAACTTGGTCTTGCGCTGCGCAAAGCACTGACTAGTGCCAAGGAAATGGAAACCTTCGAGGCAGGCCTAACCGCTCTAGGCTGCAAGGAAATGGAACCGGATAAACATCAGGAATTCTTCGCAGAATTTCTTGATCATACCGAAACCGACCTTCGTATTCTGGCCATACGCTGCCTGTCACACTGCCGTGAGGCCAATCTCTATGACATTCTCTCCGCCATCATCGACGATCCCGACAAAACGGTACGGTATGCTGCCCTAAATGCTCTCCTATTAGCACCATTGGATAAGGCGCCAACTGGAAAACTGGTCGCATATCTTGAGTCTGCACTAGCCAGCACAGATGAACCCACTCGCATACTCGGCTTTAAAATCCTCTCACACGCAGGTAATGCTGAAGATTTTCAGCCAGCCCTTACTATGCTAGGAGATGCACTAAAATCCACTGATGACTTGCGCAGAGAAGCCGTAGCCGCAGCGCTTGGCAGTATCGCTCCCAATAATGGGATCGCTCCTGTCGCACGTAGTCAGGGATACATCACAGATTGGATGGTTGTCGGCACATTTTACAACGACAAGGATCACAAGGCATTTAATGAGGAACTCGCTCCTGAAAAAAACATCGACTTTAATGCCACATATCCGTCAACTTACGTCTGGGCACTGCGTGGTCACCAAAACAAACCCGGGGAAAAAGCCATTGAACGGGATGTAAGCTGGGAAGAAGCCAATGTCGACCGCACCAATGGAAAACTTCGTATGGGCCCATTGTTACCTCCACCTGGCACCTTTTCGCTGGCATATGCAGTCGCCGACTTTAACTGCCAGTCCGCTCAGGAAGTGTCTCTGAGTATCGATGGAGACGATGCCTTCAAGGTTTGGTTTAACGATAAAAAAGTTGCTGAACAGATTGCCCCTTATCAACACCGGCAAAGTTGTATTGCATCCGTCTCCAACATTGCGATCACATTGAAGCCTGGTATTAACCGATTCCTCGTTAAAAGCGCCAATATTGGCCATGAATGGTGGGTTCGCCTTCGGTTGACAGATGCAGACGGAAAACCCATTGAGGTCTACAGACAATGAAAAAGCAACTTCTACAAGGCCTGCTGATCATAGCATTTCTGTTAACCGGATCACCCTCCCCCGGGGCACCTGATCTCTGGAAGCGTGCGCAGGAAGCGTATGAGAACGATGATAATGAAACCGGCAATCGCCACCTTGCCAGTCTCATTGAGGAGAACCCCGGTGACATCGAACTGGCAGCGCGCTGCCTTGAAGAAATCTACGACCATGGAGATCGGCATAATGTGGGATCGCGATGGATGCGCTATGTGGCCGACCGTGTAGCAGGACTAGAACGCACAGGCGCAATCTCTGCAAACTCAACACTATTTCGTGAAATCTTAAGTCGGCGAATGGAGATCAGCCTCACGGATCGCCGTATGTTTGAAACTGCGGAAAGCCATGATCACCTTGCAAAACGCTACCCGCATGACCTCTACTGGCAAATTGAACGAGCAAGAGCATATCAAGCACTCAACCTTCCTGAAACACGTGATCTCTTTGAAAACTTGAAGAAGTCCTCGGACACAGATCACCCCGATGTGTGGATCCGGGGCTGCTGGACCAAAATTGCAGAAACGCTAGGCAGTGACTTGCGCCAGCTACCTCAGCAAATTCTGCCTCCCCGAATCGGCAGCCCATTGCCTGACCTGGAACCAGATGACACAGATGGGCGATGGCAACAGGTCGCAGAACAACCGCTAGAAAAAATTTCAGGACAGGCTGATCGCCTTATCGGCATTACCCTAATGGATGAAGGGATCGTCCCATGGCGAGACATGAGTGGCTTGCTC
>CALCSP010000382.1 GCA_937893785.1 uncultured Verrucomicrobiales bacterium | reverse complement strand
GAATGGTGGTGCATCAAAGTGTGGATGTGTGAGAAAGGGCGCCACGGAACGGCTCGAACTCTTCCTTTTCCTTGGAGCGTCCCGGCATGAGCGTAAGGCCTCGGACGGGGGGCCACTCGGATTTGTGACCTGCGATCGTATCGAGAGGCTCCCTACACACCAAAGCCTGCTGGAAAATTTTCCAGAGATTTTCGGGGGTGGTAATCGGGGAAGGTCATGGCCTCCGGGGCCCCTTGAATCTTGTCCATCATGATCGGCCTAGCAGCAGGTGGGCTTTCTCCATTCCTTACACCTATCACACCCTAAGGAGCAGGGGAGGTCCTCCGGAACTTGAATTGCTTGGAGATTCCTTTTTTGGCGCCGGCTTTCCTTGGCGCCTGTTAGCCGGGGAAGGTGGGGGTGCAGTCTCAGTCATCTGTGGAAAATCGGATGCTCAGCCATAGAAAACAGCGGCTTCATGCTTGGCGCTAGATCGTTTAATCACTGGTGCTAGACTTTGCGTTAATGTAAGCCTATCTATCGCCGTTAAATCGGCCATAGGCCATAAGAAATGTTGCTCTCGCCGCCAACGCCATTCCAAGGCAGCGTATAATGCCAACCTGGTACAGACCGCGCGTGTTGCGCACAGATAAGAAGCCACTCAGTGAAAAATCACTGAAACACTTGGCTGACTTTGATTCTTCAATAGTAAATCCCAAAACGGCTGCGGAGCTAAGCTTGAAGTCTTTGCGACGACCACTTGCCCAAGTGCCCCGTTCGGAGCGTGGTGTTGAATGGACCGAGCGGGTGGTTTTGGCCTATTGCATTAAGGGCCTTCGTAGTGCGCGGGTGCGATCACTTCGAAAAAGTATCTCAGCATACTGGGCTTCGCAGGAACAGCACACCAAGGCGCAAGACTTTGAGGCACGCGTCCATCAGATTTTACGATCGGAGGATTTGGGCGACAAAAGCTATTTTGTTGATTTTTATGTTAAGGAGAGCAAGCCCGCTGCTGAGGAATTGAAAGAAATAGTCACTGTCTTGCAACGCAGCGGCATTGAGGTTTTTGTCAATTCTGGCACGCTTTTAGGTGCGATTAGGCATCAAGATTTTCTCAAGCACGATGATGATATCGACCTTGGTGTGATTATGAAGTCATCGGATGATCGCCAAGTGGCGAAGGAAATGGTGTGTCTCCATCAACGGCTCTCTTCTTCAATCGATTTGCCCATTAAGACATGCTTTAGAAGTCCGGTGCTAAAGATCAAATTGAAAAGCGATATTGTCGTGGACTTGTTCCCGACGTGGGTTCGGGATGATCGGGTCTACGTTTGGCCGCACACGTTCGGTGAGCTAGAGAAATCCAGCCTATTTCCGCTTCGATCAGTGAGCATTGCAGGTCAAGATTTTCCCGCTCCAGCGGATTCAGAGAAGATGCTAGTTCTGAACTACGGTAGTAATTGGCTTACCCCCGACCCCCATTTTGTGTTTCCGTGGCGACAAGCGCGAGAAAAATTCAAAATAGTGCTTAAAGCCTATCGGTACGCGGTGATAATTTATGCGGTGAGAAAGAAGCTTTGGGGGGATAGGAAAAAATGACGACGGTAATCACATACGGCACCTTTGATTTATTTCACCTTGGTCATGTCCGGTTGCTGAAACGGCTATCCGCTCTAGGTGATCGGCTTATCGTCGGTTGCTCGACTGATGAGTTTAATGCCGGCAAAGGCAAAAGAAGCGTCATGTCCTTTGAGCATCGGTGCGAAATTTTGGAGTCTTGTCGATTTGTAGATACCGTCATTGCTGAACGCACCTGGGAGCAGAAACGCGAAGACATACTTCGTCTCGAGGTAGACATATTTGGTATTGGCGCAGACTGGACCGGGAAGTTTGATGATCTCGGCGACATATGCGAAGTTGTCTACTTGGGCCGCACAGAAGGTGTTTCAACAACAGAATTGCGTCAATCAGTCCAAGAATTGCTAGGAGATTCCTTTTCTGGCGCCGGCTTTCCTGAGCGCCTGGTGGCCGGGGACGGTGGGGGTGCAAGTTGAACGGGAAAAATGATTATAGCACAACTGGCATTCGCTGAAACAGTTCTAGAACGGACCCCTGACGTTACTCATTGGACAATTTAGGCAGATTATTATGAAAGTCATTGGGTATACCACCGGTGTGTTCGACTTGTTTCACATTGGGCACCTGAACATTCTTAAACGCGCCAAGCAGGAATGTGACGAGTTGATCGTCGGGGTCACAACGGATGAACTATGCGAAAGTCACAAAGGTCGCAGACCATTCATAAGTTTCGAAGAACGTCTCGAGATCGTCGAAAGCCTCAAGATGGTTGATCGCGCGGTTCCGCAAAAAAGCATGGATAAACATGCAGCATGGGAAGAATTAGGATTTGACAAAATGTTTGTCGGCGACGACTGGAAAGGCACTGACGCTTGGAACAAAATAGAAGCCGACTTTGCCCAAATTGGGGTTTCGATTGTCTACTTCCCCTACACAAAGACAACGTCAAGTTCGATCCGAAGAAAAGCGCTGACCAAGATAACCGGAGGCGAGGGCAGTAGATGAGTGGAAAGAACAGACTTCAAGGTGGTGTCGCAAAACACGCCAATCGACTGCTGCCAAAAGTAGATGCGCTTTTTAAAGAGTGCGGAATTTCGTATTGTTTGGATGGCGGCACTCTATTGGGGGTTATTCGTGAAGGGCGCCTTTTGCCATGGGACGATGATCTAGATTTTTTTGTTCCCAGTGAAAGTGCGGCAGCGATCAAAAAACTGCGACTGCGTCTTTTGTTTATGGGCTGCAAACTACGTATTCGCTACGCAAAGCAAGACGTAGGGCCAATCCCGAAAGGCGCACCGCGTATTTTTAAAATCGTGACGATTAGACGTCACAAAGGGCACCGTGTTGTGATCGACCTGATCGTAAAATACGCGGACGATCAGGATTTCCATTGGGTTGTAGGTAAACCCCCAGTGCACAAAAAGGTACCGCGCAAATATTATGATACCTATGAAACGGTTGACTACATGGGGCGGGAATATCCGATCCCATCAGACGTAGAAAATTATCTGGAATGTCGCTACGGGAATTGGCGCGTCACCCAAAAAGAGTGGGACTTTAAAAAGGACGACAAAGCCATTGCGCCCTAGCGTAATCTATTCATGGATTAATCTAGTTCCTTTGCCAAAGCCGCAAACTGCATTGCCTGCTCGGAGGCGCCGGCAATCATGATGTGAAGACAGGTTGGAGAAAAAAATAAGGAATACGGACAGGCCCATCGTGAATGACGGCCTATCCAAAAAGGCCTTGGAGTCTCTCACCCTCGGGAATCTTCAACG